>JAFUQY010000243.1 GCA_017472105.1 Clostridia bacterium
ACGGCACATGCACGAAGGACGGCACCCTGCTGTTCCCGATCTGGATGGTGCCGAAAGCATACGAACGTGAGCTGCACGATCACGGTCCGTCGGTCATCAGCGTGCTGTACTCGAAGGACTGCGGCGAAACGTGGCAGATGGGCGACATTATGCGGGGATCTCCCGACGCACCGACGCCCAATGAAACCACAGTTGCCGAAACCTCGGACGGACGGGTGTATCTCAACGCGAGAATCGGCGCGAAATACCGTGCATCCGCATGGAGTGACAACGGATACTGCCATTACACCACCCTCACCGGGGATCACGCGCTGACCGACCCGATCTGCTTCGGCTCAACGGCGTCATACAGCCATAACGGACGTCACGCGATTCTCTTCGCCAACTGCGACACCGACAAATCCCGCGATCACGTCACCGTATGCGTCAGTTACGACGACGGGAAGACGTTCCCCGTGAAGAAGCTGATCGACGAGGCGCGCGGAGGATACGTGGAGATTGCCGTGAACAACGAAACCGGCGTGATCTACGTCCTCTACGAAGAGCAGGCGGGCGTGAACTGCTGGCTTGCCGCGTTTGATCTCGACTGGATCCTGGAATAAGCACAACAAAACCCCGACTGGATTTTTCGTCCGGTCAGGGTTTTCTTTGTGTTCCTGTTCAATTTTACTTGAGCGCCTTCGTTTTCCACTTGCCGAGGCGGTAGAAAATCACGGTCAGCAGCGCGCCGATGAGCCACGAGAGGAGCAGGGAAATCTGGATGCAGATGCTCTGTCCGTAGGGAAGCTCGGGCGTTCTGGTGAGGTAGGAGATGGCATACGCGATCGGCACACGGATGGCAACGGTGGTGATGAGCGAGATCCACATGGGAGTCATCGTGTCGCCCGCACCGCGCATGATGCCGGAGAGACTCTGCGTCACCGCAACGGCAATGTAGCCGACGGCGAGAATCTTCATCAGATCATAGCTGAGGTTGATGAGCTCGGCGGTGTCCGTGAACAGACCCATCAGGAACTTGCCGAAGATGAGAATGATGACGGTGATCGCCGTGGAGGTGCCGACTGCCATCAGGGTACCCTGCTTCGCGCCCTTGGTGACACGGTCGTAGAGACCCGCGCCGACGTTCTGACCCGCGTAGGTCGTCAGTGCCGTGCCGAAGGAGAAGTTGGGCATCATCGCAAAGCCGTCGACACGCATGATGACAACGTTTGCGGCGATGAACTGTTCCCCGAAGGAGTTGGTGAGCGACTGCACGATAATCATCGCGGAGGAGAAAATCGCCTGTGTCAGACCGGAGGGAAGTCCGAGCCGCACGATGGTGGAAACGTACTCCTTCTTCGGGATCAGGTATTTCCAGCCAAAGTCGAAGTATTCGCGCATCCGCATGAGCTTGAGGAGGCAGAGGATGGAGGAGACGATCTGAGCAATGACGGTCGCAAGCGCAACGCCGGGAACGCCCATGTTGAAGCCCGCAACGAAGAGCAGGTCAAGGACGATGTTGATGACCGTTGCGACCATGAGATAGACAACGGCGGAGAAGGAGTCGCCGAGCCCGCGGATCACGCCGCTGAGGATGTTGTAGTACCCGAGCCCTGCCATGCCGACAAGACAGATCATGAGGTAATCCGCGCACCAGTCGAGGATGGATTCGGGCGTATTCAGTGCGGCGAGTGCGGGGCGGATGAACGGTGCGGCAATGAGGATCAGGATCACGCAGGCGATTGCGGTGACGGTGATGCAGTTGCCGATGGTCTGGGAGAGGGCTTCACGGTTCTTCGCGCCGAAATACTGTGAAACCATGATGCTCGCACCCGCGGAGATGCCGATGAAGAGGACGAGAAGCATGTTCAGGATGGGACCCGCACTGCCGACGGCAGAGAGCGCATTGTCACCGACATACTTGCCGACCACGATGGTGTCAACGGTGTTGTACAGCTGCTGGGCGATGTTGCCGATGAGCATGGGAACGGTGAAGGACAGAATGGCTTTCCACGGCGTACCGACGGTCATGTCCGTGGGGGCATTCAGCCTCCGGTAGGATTTTGTAGCCACGTTGTTACTCCTTTGTGTTGTCGTATTCTGCAAATTTACCTATTTTACAGTATAACACAAAATCCAATGGAATGCAAGAGAAATCCGCGTTTTTCCGCCGGCATTGTGGAATTGCGCGCGGAGATGTGGTATAATGAGATAGTGTTTGATAATTGGAGTTCTGCGCAGAAGCAAATGATCCGCAGGGCGGGAAACTGATAATCATTAACATAAGCAAAACAATATTGATACCAGCAAAACATCACCTTTTGTGTCATTCAGAGGGCGAAAATCACTTGAGATCAAAGCTGTACCTCGAGCCCGAAGAATCTGTGCACATCCTGCCCGGATCAGAACATGTCCGTGGTATTCTTTCCTGTTCAGGGGAAGATTACTTACGAACGGTTTGCGAACGTTTTGCACAAATATTATATTTTCTGACTGTACGTTATTACAAAGTGAGTACCCTTCAGCTCAATGGGTGTGACAACCACGGACATTTCTGGATCTGTACCGGATGTGCACAGATTCTTCGGGCAGGACATTGGGCTTTGGTTTACAGGATATCCCGCCCTCTGAATGACAAAAGGGACGTTGGGCTTGTTGACGTGACGGATAATTTTTCTTTAACGGAGGCACATATGGACTACATCTGCGAAAACAAAGAGCGCACCGGCACCTGCTATCACGAATTTGTCGGCGGGGACTGGGACGGCATCACGTTCTGGAGCGACGATTCCCTCTGCATGCACGACGAAATTTTCGACGATTTCCCGGAATTTCTCGCACTCTGGAAGAAATCCATGCCGGATTTTGATCCTTTCGGCATCACCCGGATGGAGAGGGAAGCGTGGGAAATGCTGTGTGCTCTCGCCCGCGAAGAAGGCGGCGTGTCGGCTGGGTTTGCGGAAGAAATGCGTCCGTGGATGGAGAAAGCCTTCGCGGAACACGGCTTTGTCACGATTCTCGGCATCTGATTTTTCGTGAAAAAGCACAAAACCTGTTGACAAATTCCCGGAAATATGCTATATTCAGATCAAAGGAAATATTAAATTCACAAGGAGATTTTTTATGATTATCACCGACATCACAAGAATCGGCGACCCTCAGATTCTGGTCTGGGAAGGCAAGTACTACTGCTACGCAACCAGCTCCGGCGAAGGCTTCCTCTGCTGGGAATCCGAGGACCTCGTGAACTGGAGCGAACCGAAACTCTGCTTCCGTGCCATCGATTCCTGGGGCGAATCCAATTTCTGGGCACCCGAAGTCGTTGCGCACAACGGCAAAATCGTCATGCACTACACCGCAAAGAGCCGCGAGCTGAAATCCCTCCGTCTCGGCGTTGCGGTAGCGGACCATCCCATGGGACCCTTCACGGACGTTCACGGCAAGCCGATGTTCGACTACGGCTACGCGGCGATTGACGGCTCCGTGCTCATCTGCGAAGAGGGCAATTACTTCTACTTCTCCCGCGACTGCTCCGAAAACCTCATCGGCGTCAACCACGTCAGCCAGACCTACTGCGCGAAGATGAACGACGATCTGACCGAGCTGGTCGAAAAGCCGCGCCTGATGACCAC
>JAFUQY010000027.1 GCA_017472105.1 Clostridia bacterium
CATCATAAGTTCGACGGGCCATGTCGTTGGTATAAGGATACCACAGAACCGCCGCCCCGTCAATAACCGCGTTTTTGCGGATTTCTCCACGGATCGTGGGATTATCCCATGGATCGTGGCGGAGAATTACCCAACGGATCGTGGAGAAACAGAAAAGAGCCCCCGTATGAGAGCTCTTTCTTTAGCAGACAATGTTGTCTTTCAGCTTCAACAGAATATTATTATTCCTGCACTTCAATGGCAGCGGGTCTGGACATGATGGCATGGAGTCTCGCTGCATCGAACTTTGCACGGCGGTCGAACGCGTAGATACCGTTCTGTTCCTGATATACGTCGGTGAGCTGAGTATAGCAGAACGCGCACATCTTGGGATTGTCGAGAAGTACGTCAACAAGACCCTTGAATCTGGTGTAGAACGCTTCGATGTCTTCGGGATTCTGACCGTAGCCCCAGTCGTTCTTCAGTTCGTTTTCCTTCAGAGGAGCGGGTTCTTCGTCGATTACCCACTTTGCGCCGCCGAATTCGGATACGAAGTAAGGCTGACCTTCATAGAGTTCTTCGTTTCTGTTGTTCAGGAACGGCTGACCCTCGCCGGTTTCAAGCGCTTCAAATGCCTTCTTGAAGGTTTCGGGGTTCTGGTCATAGTTGTGAACGTCATAGATATCGGTCTTTACGTGAACGTAACCGGAGGTATCAATGATGGGACGCATGGGATCGATTGCGCGGGTGGTGTTGTAAACGCACTTGAATACGTCCTTGTTTCTTCTGGAACCGGTTTCGTTGAAGGGACACCAGCCGATCACGGAAGGATGGTTATAGTCGCGTTCCATTTCGGTGAGCCATTCGGGAAGGATGGAGAGCAGGGATGCGGGATTGGATTCGTCAAGACCCCAGTTCGGGAATTCGTCCCAAAGGAGGTAACCCATCTTGTCCGCGTAGTAGAGGAATCTGGGTTCGAAGACCTTCATGTGCATTCTTGCGCCGTTGAAGCCGACTGCCTTGGAGAGCTCGATGTCGCGTGCGAGGTCAGCGTCGTTTTCGGGAGCGTAGATACCGTCCATGAAGTAGCCCTGGTCGAGAACGAGTCTCTGGTAAACGGGCTTGTGGTTGATTTCGATTGCGTAACCGTTGATGGCTACGGATCTCATACCGAAGTAGGATGCAACCTTGTCTTCACCTGCGCAAACGGTGAGGTCGTAGAGGTTGGGTTCTTCGAGAGACCACAGCTTTGCGTCCGGAATGGGCATGGAGAACTGTGCGAACTTGCCGAGAACGGGTGCGGTCACTTCGGAAACCTGTTCACCTGCAAAGGAAGCAGCAGCGGTGAGGGTCTTCACGCCGGAGTTGTCGCCTTCGAGGGATACAACAACGTCGATCTTGCCCGCGTCGATGTCGGGAGTGATCTTGATGTTCTTTACGTAGTTGTTCGGAACGTATTCCATCCATACGGTCTGCCAGATACCGGTGCAGCGGGTGTAGTGGCAGCCTCTGTTGTAGAAGCTGTGGTAGGTCTGCTTGCCGGTGGGCTGGAGGGAGCTCTTGCCGTCGTCTTCAACATAGACAACGAGGGTGTTTTCGCCGTCAACGAGATACTTGGTGATATCTACGGTGAAGGGAGTGTAGCCGCCTCTGTGGGTGAAGTCGCGGGTGTATTCCTTGCCTTCGGGAAGCAGAGTGCCGGTTTCCTTGCCGTTTACGTAAACGACACAGCTGTAATCAACCGCACCGAAGTTGAGAAGAACACGGCCTGCGTTCTTGTCCCAGCCTGCGGGAGTGGTGATGGTTCTTCTGTACCAGCAAGCGGGAATGAAATCCACGTATTCGATGCCGGACAGTCTGGATTCGGGTACGAAAGGAACGAGAATTTCCTTTTCATACTTGGGAGCTTCCCACATCTTGCGTTCGCGTCCGGACTTGCCGAAGTCGAACTGGAATTCCCAGGTACCGTTGAGGTTTACCCAGGATTCTTCGCCGCGCACCAGTGTCGGACGCGGGTACTCAGGTCTCGGAATATACATAATGTACCTCCTGTATGTAAAAAATTTTTGTATCTGCTTTAATCCAGCATGAAGCTGGTGGTGACGGAGTTGTCAAGGTGCAGTCTGGGTCTGGAGTGGCGGATCCAGTGGTTGTGCTCGTAGCCGGGTTCCGTTCCCTGAAGGCGTTCCCACGAATTGATGAGGCTTTCCTTTTCCGGCCACAGAACAATGTCCGGGTCGGCGTTCTGATACAGCCCCATGGTCGCGCCGAAGTTGCCGTGGTGGCAGATCTGCATGATGTCGCACTTGAGTTCACTGCCGTACACGTCCGCGAGCATGTCACTGATCGGAATGCCGCAGTCGCCGGGGATGAGAACCTTCTTGTGCGCGCTCCGGATCATCCAGACGAGGGAGTAATAGTTGGTGTCGTTCATCTTTCCGGGGAAGTAATCCTCGTAGGAGATGAGCGTATCGATCACGTAGCCGGGCATGGCATACCGGTCGCCGCCGTGAGGTGTGAAAATCTTTGCCTCCGGGAAATATTCCGCCGCCTTGTCACGGATGCGGGTCCGGTGGAACTCGATATCCTCCGGCTTTCCGTGCTTCACAGGCGCGCTCTCGAGATTCGGGAAATTGTACCCGACGGCTTCGAGAACAACTTCGTCGTGGTATTTGTCCCAGAAATCCATCGCGAGATTGCAGTGGTCGCCGTGCGGATGGGAGAAGAGCCACAGCCGGATCACGGGCTTGTCCGCAGTCAGCTGATGGACTTTCAGAAACGTCATGAGGTGATCCGTGTCCTCCGCATCCCGCGGGCCGCCGTCGATGATGACGTAGGTGCCGTCGTGGTTGCGCATGATGTAGGAATTGCCGGGCGCAAACTGGAGCACACCCTTCCGTCCGATCTGGGTAATGGAAGGCGTCCAGACAAAATCGCCGGTTACCTCGAGTGTCGGATGCTTCTCACCGCGCGTGACAATGATTTTGGTCAGGGATTTTGCCGGAAAGTGGGATACGCGCACAATGACGCCGTCCTTTGTGAGGGTCATGAAGGTGCAGTCCCCGATTGTGGTTTCCGCCGCTTTTTCATAGCCGCCGCTGATGAGGAGTTCACGGTACCGTGCCGCGTCGTCCGCTGTCGTGGCGTCAAAGCCGTACACTGCGGTGTCGTTCATGCCTTCGTAGGTCTCCTGAGCTTCTCCGCAGGAAAACGCCGGAAGTCCCGGGAATCTTGTTTCGTCAAGCCAGCCGTTCATACAAGCCTCCTATTTCACGTCATCCGTATAGATGCCGGTGATGCCGAGATCGAAATAATACTGCTGTGCCTCCTCGCCGTCCACGGTATGCACGTAGAGAGGAACGTCAATCGTCAGCATGCCGTCAAGGTAGCCGACCGCGTCCTGACACAGCTCATGGGAAAAGGTGTATCCGATGAGCGGGTGATTTTTCGCAAATCTGCCGAGCTTTTTCCAGTCGGTCTTTTCCGCCCAGCCGAGCCGGTACAGGGTGAAGACCACGTACTCAAAGCCGAGCGAGCGCACACCGTCGTATTCGGATTTGTCGTAAATCTGTACAATGAAGCGGTTTTTCAGATCGGGACAGGTGTCTGCAATCTTCTCCAGTGCCGGGAGCAGCTCGTCCTTGATATCGAGAACGATGTAAAGCCCCTCATTTTCCCTGAGAGCATCCGCCACATCCCCGAGCCACATCGGCGTGAAGTTGGCGTAGATCTCCGTCGCAAGGAACTCGTCCAGTGTCAGCGGAACTCCGTTTTCGATATCAGCCGAGTATTCCCGCGCCCAGTTGTGGATGCAGGCAAGCTCGCCGTCGGATGTGAAGCTGAAATCCAGCTCAACGACCTCGCATCCCGCCGCAATGCACTGTTCCAGCCCCTCTTTCGAGTTGGAGCCGTCATAGGTGCGCGCCACAAAGCTCTCGTCAATTCCGTCAAGCGTACCGCCGCCGTGGATCACATAGCGCATCGCTTCCCGGATGTACGCCGCCTCTTCGGGATCGGTGTATTCCGGATAGGACGCACACGCCGCGGAGGTCAGCATCATCACGGCTGAGAGCAGCAGAGCGGCAAATCGTTTCATGAAACCACCCTTATGATGAAACAGGCGGGTAAAATCCTCGATCTTATCCCGCCTTTCATTTGTTTAATTATTGTGTGAATCCGGTGCCGGAATTATTCAGCGTCGGTTTCCTGAGCTGCTTCTTCAGCTTCAGCAGCTTCTTCGAGAAGAGCGCGGATGGAAAGACCAACCTGGTGCTTTTCGGTGTCGATGGAAGTAACCTTAACGGTAACAACCTGACCAACTTCAAGAACTTCGTCGGGCTTAGCGATCTTGTGGTCAGCGATCTGGCTGATGTGGATCAGACCGTCGCAGCCGGGAACG
>JAFUQY010000244.1 GCA_017472105.1 Clostridia bacterium
CCTGCTGTCCGTCCTGATCGGTCTTGCACGGGATGTATATGAAATGAAGAAAGCCCGCAAAGACGCGGAGAAAACCGAATAACCCACCGGCGCGGACACGGAAAAGTCTGCGCTGTTTTTATTCCGGCGCAAAAGAAAAACAGCCCCATGACAGGACTGTTTGCTCTTATGGCTGAAGCGTTCACATACACGCGGCTCCGGTGTAGTGCGATCCGGAACGATGCTTCGGCTTCGGTGATTAGAAAGTACATACATGTACATTATCATTGACAGTATAATGATATCACATTCTTGTTCATGTGTCAAGTGCTTCCGGAAAAATCAGGCAAAAGTTTTGATACACCAGGCACAGGGAGATTTGGACAACGGCGGAGCACTACTTCCGGTGCTTCAACTCTCAAAACTCTGCCGGAATCAGATATGTTTCAGAAGATTACTTCTTGTCGTTCTTATAGTACATCATGATTGTGTAAATCATGGTTACAACAGCGACCGAAAGGCTGAGGATATCGATGATAATGTTCATGCAAAATTTATCTTTCTAATCCCTCCGTGCGGTAATGCCATTATAGCACATATTTATGGTAAATGCAATACAAATGTTCACCCGCCCGCAAAAGAAAAACAGCCCATGATTTCTCACGGACTGCTTTCACGCTACCCCTGCCTGTTCCCGCCGAGTCCGAGACTGATGGTGATGGCGTCATCCACGGCGTTCATGGTGGCGGCGTCAAGGTGACCCATTTTCTCGCCCAGCCGCTGTTTGTCGATGGTACGTACCTGCTCGAGAAGCACGACGGAGTCCTTCTGAAGCCCGACCCGGTCGGCGTATATGTCAATGTGGGTGGGCAGCTTGGTTTTGCCCATGCGGGAGGTGATGGCGGCGGCGATGACGGTGGGGCTGTACCGGTTTCCGACGTCGTTCTGCACGATGAGCACCGGACGGATCCCGCCCTGTTCACTGCCCACCACCGGGCTGAGATCCGCGTAATAAATATCCCCGCGCTTGATGTTCACGGTTCTGTCCGTCCTTTCTTTGGGATTCCTGATCCTGTATATGAAGTATGTACCGGTTGGTTTCAGTTTATGCAGGAAGGATGGCAAAGGTGAATGCATGAATTCTGTATTGTTCATTGCATTTTCCACCGTTCTGCGGTATAATATAGTAACAATCCATTCCTATTCGGAGACGAAGATGAAAATTCAACTTGAACAATATTTTGCGGGAAAAGATGTGACGCTTCTGGGCGCGGGCGTGTCGAATATGCCGCTGGCTGAGGTATGCGCGCGGTGTGCAAACTCCCTCACGGTGCGGGATATGAAGTCCGCGGAAGAACTCGGCGAAAACGGACGGAAGCTGACGGCGATGGGGGCTGAGATCGTGTCAGGGGACGGCTATCTCTCCGGCATCACGGGGGATCTTGTGTTCCGCTCACCCGGTATCCGTCCCGATCTGCCCGAGCTTGAAGGGAATGCCGTGCTCACCTCCGAGATGGAGCTGTTCCTCTCGTGGGAGCCGTGCCCGGTCTACGCCATCACCGGCAGTGACGGAAAAACCACCACGACGACGCTGACCTCCCTGATGCTCAAGGCGGGAATTGAAGAACCCGGACGCGGCAAAGTCTTCCTCGGCGGGAACATCGGCGAGCCGCTTCTGCACCGGTATCCGCTCATCACCGAAAACGACGCCGTTGCCGTGGAGCTCTCCTCGTTCCAGCTCATGACCATCGACGCACCCGTGGCTGTGGCGGCAATCACCAATCTCTCGCCGAACCACCTCAACTGGCACACCGGCATGGACGAATATGTCTGGGCAAAGAAGCGCATCCTCGCTCACTGCGGCCGTACGGTGCTCAATTACGACAACGATATCACCCGCGGAATCGGGCTGGAACTTGCGGAAACTTCCACTCCTGTGACGTGGTTCTCGCTCTCTCCCATCCCGGACGGCGTTCTCCGTGACTGCGACAGCGCGGTATGGCTCGGGGACGACGTCATTTACGCATGCGTCCCCGGGGAAGGGGTGACGGAAGTGATGCCGCGGAGTGAAATCAAGCTGCCCGGGATCCACAATACCGCCAATTACATGACTGCCGTCGCCGTGACGTGGGGCATCCCGTCCGTGGAGCAGATCCGCAAAATCGCACGTACCTTCGGCGGCGTGGAGCATCGGCTCGAATTCGTGCGCGAACTGGACGGCGTGACCTACATCAACGGCTCGATTGACTCCAGTCCCACCAGAACCGCGGCGGCGCTCTCTGCACTGAACGGACGTCCCATCGTGCTCATTGCCGGCGGATCCGACAAGGGAATCCCGTACGAACCGCTCGCGGATGCGGTGTTTGCGTCGACTGTGCACAGCATCGTCCTCACCGGCGAAACTGCGGCAAAGGTAAAGGCGGCGCTGGAAGCCCATCCCCTGTACGGCACGCGGGATTTGAAAATTATGGAAAACGACGACTTTGCCGGAGCCGTGAACGACGCAAAATCCTGTGCAAAGCCGGGTGACACCGTGATTCTCTCGCCTGCCGCCGCATCGTTTGATAAGTTCAAAAACTTCGATGAACGCGGAAAGACGTTCAAGAAGATTGTGAATGCTTTTTAATAAAAAAATAACCCTCACAAGAAAGGACCGCATATGTTCGACTACACCACCACACTGCGCAGGCTCTGCGGGATCATGTCCATCGCGGGATACGAAAAACGGGCGGCGGATGAGATCCGTGACCTGTTCGGCTCCGCGTTCGACTCGATCACGACCGACCCTGCGCGCAACATCATCCTGCTCAAGAAATCGAAAAAGCCCGGCGTGACCGGTAAGCTCATGCTTGACGCGCACTTCGACGAGGTCGGCATGATCGTCACCGGCATCACGGACGAAGGCATGCTCCGCGTCCAGCCCATCGGCGGTATCGACTGCAAAATCCTGCCCGCATCCGATGTCTGGATCTACGCGCGCGACGGAAAGCACTACGGCGTCTTCGCATCCGTTTCTCCCCATCTTTCCGCAAACCGCGACACCACTCCGAAGTGGGACAATCTCCTCATCGACTGCGGCTGCGAATCGAAGGAGGAGGCACAGCAGTTCGTTGAAATCGGCACACCCGTCGGCTTCTACGGCGAAGGCGAGGAACTGCTTGACCACCGCATCACGGGCCATGCGCTTGACGACAAATCCTGCGCGGCGGGTCTGATCTGCGCGGTTGACAGAATTCCCGCGGAAGAGCTCGAATACGACGTTTACATAACCCTGTCTGCCGGGGAAGAAGTCGGCGGACGCGGTGCGGGATGTGCGGCATGGACAATTCAGCCCGATCTCGCCATCATCACCGACGTAAATTTCGCCACTACGCCCGGCGTTCAGGCGGAAGAAAGCGGCAAGCTCGGCGGCGGCCCCATGGTGTCGAAATCCGTCGTAACCGACCGCGTACTCACGAAAAATATCCTCGAGCTGGCGAAGGCGAACGAGATTCCCGTGTCCACGGTATTCGAAGTCACCGCAACCGGCACCAACAACGAATGCGTCGCGTTCATCAGGGAGGGCATCCCCACCGCGGTTGTCAGCCTTCCTCTCGCCGGCATGCATTCCTATAACGAACTCATCTCCACCGATGACGCGGAAAACTTCATTAAGCTCATCGGCAAAATCTGCACCGCGGCACAGCTCTGAGAAAGGAGAGAATTGAACAATATGAACCGTTTTGAATCCTATACCCCCACCGATTTTCTCCGCGAACTCTCCCTCGCGTTCGGCCCGTCCGGATGTGAAGGAAACGTCGCCGATCTCATCCGCGAGTTTGTCGCACCCTACGCAGACGAAGTCACCACCGACCGGCGCGGCACCGTGATCGCAACCTATAAAAAGCGCCGCGAAACTCCCGCATACGACTCCGACGAAGAGCCCGGAGAGGTGACCGCGCATCCCGACTGCGAAAAGCTCATGCTGTCCGCGCACATGGACGAGGTCGGCTTCATGATTAAGGCAATCGACGGCGACGGCTACCTTAAAATGACCGGCATGGCAAGCCGTGATCCCAATCTCCTCGGCGGACGCAACGTCACCGTCGGCGATGAAACCCGCAAAATCAACGGATTTGTCGGCATCAAGGCAGTTCATCAGGGCGGCGTCGGCAATTTCGATCAGCTCTACGTCGATATCGGCGCGAAAAATAAGGAAGAAGCCGAGAAATACGTCGAACCCGGCATGTTTGCGTGCCACCGTTCCGATTTCGTACGCTTCGGCCCCGGCGGTCATAAGCTCAAGGGCAAGGCAATCGACGACCGTCTCGGATGCACCGTGCTCTGCTGGGTTCTGAAGCACCTCGCTGAAACCAAAGCCGAGCTCCCGTTTGATGTGGTCTGCGCATTCACGACCTGCGAGGAAATCGGACGCTCCTCCGCACTGACCGCGGCAAACAAAATCCAGCCCGATATCGCCATCAACTTCGAAGCAACCGCAGTCGAGGACATCATCGGCGATAAGTACGGTTACGTCGCGAAGCAGGGACAGGGCGGATGCATCTCGTTCCTCGACAGAAGCTCGATCGTCAACCGTGAAATGTACGATTTTATCTTCGCGGTCGCTGAAAAATACGGCATTCCTGCACAGGCAAAGACCTATGTCTCCGGCGGAAACGACGCGGGTCCCATCCACACCAGCGGCAAGGGCGCGAAAACCGTCGTCATCTCCGCACCCGCAAGATACATCCACAGCGCGGCAAACGTCGTGGACGAACGCGATTTGTACTCCATCATCGAACTCGCGAAAGCGGCAATCAAAGAGCTCGGCAATGCATAATGCAGAATGAATTGGCAGATGTCTGCGCCGCAGGTTCATCGCCGTGAGTTTTTCTTTGGATCAGCGGCAGGAGCAAGCCCCTGCCCTACGGTTAAGACGAACGTTTGGTCAACAAAAGCAAAGTAAAACCACACCGCGCCGCAGTTCACGCCTCATCCGTCACGATTTTTTGAGAAAAAACCGTGACACCTTCCCCGGCTGCGTTTGTGAAGTCGAAATTTTACGCGACTGCACGGGGAAGGCTTGCTGAGGGTGGCGTCCCGGAGCATCGCCGTGAGTAAATCACAGTTTGCGCCGCAGGCTGAAATTTATGCAGCAAATCCCGTGACACATCCCCAAGATCAGTGCCCGAAACGCCCAAACCTCGCCGCCGCAGGCTGAGTTTACCGAGGGAACTGAGTGTCCCTGACAATAAAGTGGGTTCGCTCTACTAAACAACTGCACGGGTATGGCGCCCGCGGCGGGCATTTTCAAGGGGAACGCTTGAACGGCCGAGATCCCTAAGAGCCCGGACGCGGAGGGTTCTTAGGCGCCCCCGCGAGGGTACAAATCCAATTGAAAAGCGGAGCTTTTCTACCATAAATCCCTAACGCTTTAGGCAAAACAAACCGTCTTCACAAAAAAATCAGAAAATTGCTAAAAATTAGCGCAAAGAATTTCCCCCATCCCTATTGAAATTTTTCAAAATTGTGCTATAATAAATACAGTCAAAACAATTCTAACATGGAGGACTATTCACATGGAAAAGAAGTTCAAAGGCATTTTCCTCGCAATCGGCGTTATCGTCAGCCTTGCTGCTCTCGCTGCTGTTGCTTACACTGTATTCAAGAAGTACTTCAAGGTTACCTTCGAATGCGACGGTGACTGCTGCAACTGCGAAGACGAATGCTTCTGCGAAGAAGACGTTGAACCCATCTGCTGCTGCGAAGACGGCGAAGATGAATGCTGCTGCTGCGCAGAAGAAGAAACCTGCTGCGACGCTGAATAAGCCAATCCAAAAAGACCGGCTGTCGATTTTACGACGGTCGGTTTTTGTTTTGCTCTTGCATTGCCGGATTCGGCGTGCTATAATGAAGAAAAATGCTCAACGGAGGTTCTCCATGAATCAGAAGCTGTACGAAAAACTCATGGACGCGGGCGAATTCTACGCGGCGGGACTGCTCCTCACGGATGAGGACGAACGCGCTCCTATCTGGCGGTATTCCAATGCCGTGCGGGAGTTTCTCTGCCATGCACCGCTCACTCCCTACGACGGCGGACGGCTCTATCCCTGCGGAAAACGGCTCCCGGATAACGACGAAGGCCGCAAAATCGGCATGGTGCCGGAGTATTCCTATACTTACCGCTTAAACCGCGGACTGGTCGCATCCAAAGTCCCCGAAGCGGAGGCACTTCTCGCGCGCGAACAGGCGAAGGTCGCTCCCTTGAACACCATCCACCTCGTCGGCGGCGCGGGATATACCCACTCCTTCATCAATTTCCGGCGCATCCTCGCGGACGGTCTCGACGGATACCGCGAACGTGTGAACCGGCTGGATCCCATCACGGACGAACAGCGGGATTTCCGTGACGCGATGCTTCTGCTCCTTGACGGGATTGAAGTGTTCCGAAAGAGATGTGTGGAGTATCTCAAAACCACCGACGCACCCGGTGAACTCATCCATGCGCTGGAATGGGTGCCCAATCATACGCCGCGGAATATTTACGAAGCCATCGTTGCGTGGAATTTCGTCTATTACGTGGACAACTGCGACGACATCGGCGGGCTTGACCGGGGACTTCTGCCCTACTGGAACGGCGAGGACGTCACGGAT
Organism: Clostridia bacterium; assembly: GCA_017472105.1. The sequence goes on from JAFUQY010000244.1 coordinate 6,613, forward strand.
CTGCTCCGCGAACTGTTCGATCATGTGGACTGCAACGACGCGTGGTCCGGTCCGCTCGGTCCGACTTACAACGGGCTCACCGTGCAGTGCATCCGCGCATCGGGTTGGCACCGCAGACCGTCGATTCAGCTCCTTGTCACGGACGACATGCCCGAGGAAGTCTGGGAGGCGGCGTATGAATCCATCGGAACTTCGTGCGGTCAGCCTGCGTTCTACAACTGGGAGGCGTACAAGCGTGAGATCAACAGCCGTCTGCCGCAGGTGCGTGAGGACGACATCGGATACCTCGCGTTCGGCGGATGCACGGAGACCATGATCGAAGGCCTCTCCAACGTCGGCTCGGATGACGCGGGCATCAACACGGCGCATATTTTTGCCGAATACCTCAGAGAACACCTCGGAGATCACGAGACATTTGACGACTTCATGGAAGGATATACCTCGGCGGCGGAAGGTGTCATTGACGAAGTCTGCGCGATTCTCGAGGAGCACCGCCGGACACGCGCCCTGTACCGTCCTCAGCCGATCCGCTCGCTCTTCATCGACGACTGCATCGACGAAATGTGCGACTTCAACGCCGGCGGCGCGCGGTACAACTGGAGCGTCATCAACGTCGCGGGACTCATCAACGTCATCGACTCGCTTGCTGTAGTGAAGGCTCTCGTGTACGACGGCGGCATGCACGCGGACGATTTCATAAACGCCCTCGAGACGCAGAATCCCGTCTTCCTCGCCATGGCGCGTGAGGTTCCGAAGCACGGCAACGACAACGAAACCGTGAACGATATCGCAAACCGCCTGTCCGCGCGGATTTACAGCCGGTTCGAGACGCACACCTGTACCCCGTCGAAGAATGGCGAGGGCAGATACTTCCCGGTTTCCAACCAGTTCACGACCTACGCCGATGCGGGACGGTATGTGAAAGCCACACCCGACGGACGCGCGGACGGAGATCCCCTGTGCGACTCGTGCGGTGCGGTACATGGACGCGATACCGAAGGTCCGACGGCGCTGCTCAATTCCGTTGCGGCACTGCGCGGGGATATGGTACTCGGCACGCCCATCACGAATATCCGGATTTCCAAGCCGAACCTACCCATACTGCTCAAGTCATTGGTGAAAGCGTTCTTTGAAAAGGGCGGCATGCAGCTTCAAGTGACTTGTGCGTCGCGGGAAGAGCTGCTGGATGCCCTCGATCACCCGGAAAAGCATCAGAATCTCGTCGTGCGCATCGGCGGGTTCTCGGAATATTTCAACAGACTGACGCCCGCCCTCAAGCAGACCGTGATCGACCGGACGGAATATTGATTTAAGGTTACCGTAGGGAACGGCGTCCTCGACGGTCCTGAAATGTAAAATTTGAATACAGAATATTTTGTGATCAATATTTATCCTCCATACGGCAGATTTGTGCGGATTGTTATTTTTAGGACTGTCGAGGACGCCAGTCCCTACCGGAGTTGAGGCGTGGATTGAATCTGATCAAATATAGAAATAGGTACCCATCATGAGAACAATGCAGAACTACGAAATCAAAACTTCCCGCATCCGGGCGGACTTCCTCGCTTACAAAGCCGCGCATCCGGAACTGCTCGAAAACCGGCTCCGTTTCAGCTGGAGCAACTGGGGATTCGGGCTGGAGACGCTGGAAACCTCCGCAAAACGCCTCCGTGACGCGGGAATCCCGTATATCGAGCTCCACGGCAACCACCACGGACCCGATCTCGGATACCGCGCGGCGGATGTGAATGCGATCCTCGGCGAATACGGTATCGCGGTCAGCGGTATCTGCGGGATCTACTCGCCCGACAACGATTTATCGTCAAACCGCCCCATTCAGCGGCAGGCGGCGATTGACTACATCCGGCGCGAGGTCGAATTCACGGCATCCGTGGGCGGAAAATACGTCCTTGTGTGCCCCGGTGCGGTCGGACGGACGGTGAAATACGACGACAGCGAGTGGGACAGAAGCCTGGATTCGCTCGCCCGCGTGGCGGATGAATTTGTGAAATACGGCATCCGGTGCGCCATTGAGCCGATCCGTTCCGCGGAAACGACCGTGGTCAACCGGGTTGCAGAGGCGCATGCCTACATTGACGCGCTGAATCACCCCGGAGTTGCGCACATCAACGGCGACGTGTTCCACATGCTGACCGAGGAAGCGCACATCGGTGAAGCGATTCTCGCGTGCGGTGACCGGCTCACGAATCTGCATCTCGCTGACACGACCCGCGGCGCGCTCGGAACGGGTTCGCTCGATCTGGATACCGTCATCATGGCGCTGTACCTCATGGGCTACAACAACCGCGAATCCACGTGGGTGACGCCCGAGCCGCTCGGAGCAGGTGCGGATCCCTACCCGATGCAGAACGCGCACGTCGATCCGGCGATACTGGACAAGATGGTGTTCTCGAGCTATGCGTACTTCCGTGAACGCGAAGAAGCGGTGCTGGCGGAGTGAACGGATGAAAAAATGAAATCCCCCATGCTCACGGTCTGAATCAGCCGCGGGTACGGGGGATTTTATTCCTTCTACTTCGTCACATCCGCCACGGCGTACGGCGTGTACTGCTCCACAATGGCGCGATACCGCTCGTTTTCCGCGTACCCGTCCACTGGGTACCGCTTTCCAAGCTGATCCAGCCTGAACCATACACTGTTGCAGGCACAGCCGTCGTGGGTTTTCGTCATGTCATATTTCGCGCCTTTCAGCGGCAGGGAGGTGTGTACGACGACGGAATTTTCGCACAGATCGATGGCGCGCGCATGCTTCAGGGCACGTTCCAGTGCGTCGAGGGCTTCGTCGGGGCGTCCTTCTTCCGTCAGAAAACCGAACAGCGCCATGCAGGTGTCCGACAGTCCGCTGTGGCAAACGTCGCAGTCAAAATCGGGATAAACCGCGTCCGCGACGGTGAGAATCCGGCGGAAAACGTCGATTTTTTCATCCCGCGTCAGATCCGTCCGGTAATTTGCGGCGCAGAACAGTTCCCAGAGCAGGTTTTCCATGGCAGCGTCGGCAAATTCCATGGCTGCGTGCACATCGCGCTCGTCGGATGAGGGATAGATCATGGTGCGGGTGAAGTATTTTGTGTGACTGAGATCGGGCAGACGGCTGGCGTATTCCTCGGCGCGGTCGTAGTCCTTCATCTCGCTGCAAAGGTATATCATCTGGAAAATCGCCTCGTAGCGCAGGGGATCGTCGGTGCACTCGTCCAGGGTGTAGGCGCACAACTTCACGATTTCGTCCCGGTTCGCTTCGCAGTCGTCGGTCAGGGTGTTCACGTACCGCACTACAATGCGGAAATCGTAGGGGTAATCCCGGTAAGCCTGCCGGATCAGGTCGTTTTTGGTGCCGTGATCGCCGAGGTGCTGGAGCCGTTCGTATTCCGCCACGATGGCAAGTATCCGCTGTTCCTTTGCAGCACCGTCCCGACCGAGCAGGGTGTCCAGCGTCACGTCAAAATACTCCGCCAGCGGGATGAGAAAGGTGATGTCCGGGAAGCCTTCGTTACGCTCCCATTTGGAAACGGACTGCGGTGCGACGCCAAGCCGGTTGGCAAGTGTTTCCTGCGTGATTCCCCGCTTCTGCCGCAGGGAACGTAAAGTTTCGCCGATTTTGATGGTGTTCATGTGGTTCTCCTGTAAAGTGGATTCAGTCTGCGCATCCTGTGGTTATATGATACACCGGATTTGCTGCGAAGTCAATGACCGCTGCTGACTACGGACTCAACGGAAAAGCGGAAAATCGCGGATGCGTTGGAATAAAAATACCGCACACACCGGATGAACGGCATGCACGGTATTGATTTCACTTCAAAAGCCCCACCATCGCTGCGGCACGGAGAATACCGCACTGGGTTTTGCCGTCGGGGATTTCGCCCCGGAGCACGGACTGCACGGCTTCTTCCAGCGGCATCCGGAAGACTTCGAGGAATTCGTCGTCGTCGAGGTCATTGTGCGTGAACGTGAGGCCTTTCGCGAGGAACATGCGGATTCTCTCGCCCATGATCGCCGGAGAGCCGTAGAAGTCGCCGAGATCGATGAGCTCACGCGGAATCGCACCCGTTTCTTCTCTGAGTTCGCGGAGAGCGGCTTCCGTCCAGTCCTCGCCGGCGTAATCGAGCTTGCCTGCCGGAATTTCGGTGAGAATCTGATCGACCGCGTACCGGTACTGGCGTTCGAGGAGGACTTCCCCTTCGTCCGTGATGGGAACGACGCACACCGCGCCCACATGCTTCACGAACTCGCGGATTCCGGATGCGCCGTCGGGGAGTTCCACGGTGTCTTTATAGAGATGCACCACCTTGCCGTCGTAGATGAGCTCGGAGGCGGTCATTTTTTCGATGAGGTTCATTTTTGTTTCTCCTGATGTTGGATTTGATGGAGCTGGTCGATGATTTTTGAAAGCGCAAAGAGCGTTGTGCCGGAGATCAGGGTCGCCAGCCAGATGAATGGTGCCCAGCCAAGATACAGAATGCCGATCAGTGCTCCGAGCAGGCAGACCGTGTACGCCGCTGTCTGAATCCGCGATGCCGCTTTGCATTTCTGC
>JAFUQY010000028.1 GCA_017472105.1 Clostridia bacterium
CTACTTCACAAAACTGCCGGCAGAGGAATCCAACATTCCCGAACCGGAGGACGAAACCGTTGTCATCCCACCCGGACCAACGGATACCTACCGCGCACTCGGCGCCCTTGCGTTTGATTTTGCCAATCTCCCATCAAACTGGCATGAGAACAACTATACAAACACCCTCATCTCCTACACAGACGAGCAGCCGCGCATCGATTCCATCGAATATCTCCGCATGGAAACCGACGGCATTGTTTATCCCGCAGATGAGACAAAATTCACCAGCCCCATGGGATACACCGCCGACGGTAAGCCGTTTTTCTGGGAAACCGCAAATTCACAGCATTCCGAAACCACCGAAAACCGCACGGAATATCTCACGTACATTCGCCTGAGCGATTCGTCCATGTTGCGCCTGACATTCTATTCCTACGCCTATGACGAGGACTTCGTGAACAGTTTCCTCATCCCCAAGCTCTGCTCCTGTCGCACATGGACGTCGGAAGTTCCCTTGAAACTGCGCTTCACCACCGATTCCACTCTTCAGAGTACCCCGTCGGCTGACTACCACATCGACATCGCACTCCACGATTCGTGGCAGTGGAACAATTCTTCCGTCGCGGATGACATCGAGCGGATGCACACCGGACGTTATGCCATCAAGCGCATGGAATTCTACCCCGTCACCTATACCGAACCCTTCCAGGGATACGAACAGCTCAAATCGCAGGGCATCCCCGAACCCATTACCGGCACTACCGATGAAGGAATTCCCTACGAAATTTACATCTACAACTCCTACTCGGAAGGCGAATCTCTCGGCTGTACGTGGTATTTCGCCAATTTAGCCTACGACGGCAGATACATCAATATCTCCTTCCTCACCTACGGGGACGATCCCGACAACTACTTTGACACCGTCACGCTCCCCGTCATAAAGTCCGTACACATCGAGGCCGCCGAATAATCCCCTTGCAATTTTCTCTAGCATGTGGTACAATGGAGTCAACAAAAATTCCAATATGCGAGGTATCACAATGGAAAGATTCCGCGAAAAATTAGCGTACAGCTACAAATTCTGCCTCTATCCCGATGGCACCGCAGATGAAGCCGTTTACACTCCCGCCTATGACGACAGCGCATGGCAGAACGTGCGTGTTCCCCATGACTGGGCAGCAGACGGCGAATTCCTCATCACCAACGACGCAAGCTACCGCGAAGTTGCCGCAGACGGTGTCACCCGCCCGATCGACCACAGCGGACGTACCGGTGCTCTCCCGATCGTCGGTCTCGGTGTCTACCGCCGCTGGATTGACATCGCCGCAGAGGACGAAGGCAAGGTCATCACCATCGAATTCGACGGCGTTATGTGGGACTCTCACATCTACGTCAACGGCAAGCACGTCCACTTCAACCACTTCGGCTACAAGTCCTTCTCCGTCGATATCACGGACGCGGTCGAATACGGCAAGCCGAACCTCATCGCTGTCGGTGCATCCGTTTACGAGGACTGCTCCCGCTGGTATCCCGGCGCCGGCATTTTCCGCAACGTCTATCTGGTAAAGAAGGCGGCTCAGCACATCAACTTCAACGGCATCTGGCTCCGTCAGCTGGAAGTCGCAAACGGCCGCGCAAATTTCGAGCTGTCCGTGGACTACACCGGTCCCGAATCCCTGAAATTCAAGGCGGACATCCTCGATCCCGCAGGCGAAGTTATCTGCGAAGTCTCTCACGGCACCTACCTCGGCGAGCTGAGCGACATTTTCACCATCAAGGACGTCAAGCTCTGGGACATCGACGACCCGAATCTCTACACCGCTGTGGTTTCCCTCGTCGATGAAGAAGACAACGTCCTCGACACCGAAACCGTCAAATTCGGCGCGCGCAATTTCGAATTCACCGTTGAGAACGGCTTCTTCCTCAACGGACGCCACGTCAAGCTCAACGGCGTGTGCAACCATCACGACCTCGGCTCCCTCGGTGCGGCAGTGAACGTGGCAGCTCTCCGCCGTCAGCTCCGTCTCATGCGCGAAATGGGCGTCAACTCCATCCGCACCAGCCACAACCCGCCGTCCCCTGAGCTTCTTGCACTCTGCGACGAGCTGGGCTTCGTGGTCATGGACGAATTCTTCGACGAATGGTACCTCCCGAAGGTTGCCAACGGCTACGCGAAGTACTACCGCGAACATGCCGCTGAAGACGTAATCGACGTGATCCGCCGTGACCGCAACCATCCCTCCGTCATCATGTGGTCCATCGGCAACGAAATCAACGAACAGGGCGACAAGGAAGGCTGGCGTGCCGCGAAGTTCCTCACCGAGCTCTGCCACCGCACCGACCCGACCCGTCCCACAACCGCCGGCTTCAACAACACATGGGCGGCGTTCAACAACCACCTCGCGGAATTTGTGGACATCGTCGGTGTGAACTACAAGCCGCATCACTACGAAGAATTCCACCGCAATCACCCGCTCATGAAGCTCATCGGCACCGAAACCGCGTCCTGCGTCTCCACCCGTGACGTCTACACGCTCCCTGCGGAAATCGTGATTCCCTGCCGCAAGCTCGACGACCTGACCGTTTCCGCATACGAAATGGAAGCTCCCGGCTGGGCATACTACGCAGAACGCGAATTTGTCGCACAGGATGATCTGCCCTACGTTGCCGGCGAATACGTCTGGACGGGTCTGGACTACCTCGGCGAACCCACGCCCTATTACAGCGAATGGCCGTCCCGTTCCTCCTACTTCGGCATCGTTGACATCGCGGGCATCCCGAAGAACCGCTTCTACGGTTATCGTGCACACTGGACCGACACGCCCACCCTGCACATCTTCCCGCACTGGAACTGGGCAGGCAAGGAAGGCGAAATCGTTCCCGTTCACGTTTACACCAACTACCACGCAGTCGAGCTCTTCGTCAACGGCAAGTCCTACGGCATCCACACCCACGCGGACAAATCCGCAAGCGCAGACCGCGGCATGGGTGAAATCGCGCGCTACCGTCTGATGTGGAATCACGTCGTTTACGAACCCGGTGAAGTCAAGGCAGTTGCTTACGACGAAAAGGGCAATACCGTTGCGGAATCCGTTGTCCGTACCGCAGGCGCACCCGCGAAGATCGCACTTTCCGCTGACCGCTGCACCATTTCTGCCGACGGCGACGATCTCTGCTACATCACCGCATCCGTCGTGGACGAAAACGGAACCGTCTGCCCGCTTGCTGACAACCGTCTGTTCTGCTCCGTCACCGGCGACGGCGAGCTCCTCACCACCGACAACGGCGACCAGCGCGAAACCGAATCCTTCGCACGTCACGACAAGAAGGTGCTCGCCGGCAAGCTCGTTGCATGTGTCCGCTCCATCAAGGATCAGCCCGGCAAGTTCACCCTGACCGTCACCGCCGACGGCATCGCATCCGCCGAAATCGAAATTGAAGTAAAATAAGACTGAAATACAACAAAAACACGGTACTCCTTCATCGGGAATACCGTGTTTTTTCATGTTCAGCTGAAATTACTTGTTGCCGTAGGAGCCTTCGGTGTCGAATACAACGCCCGCGTCTTCCTTATTTCTGGAAGTCTTGATCTTTTCCTGAAGGAATTCCCAGAATTCTTCGCCGTCGTTGGGAAGTTCAACCCACTTGCCCTTTTCCGCGGAGAGAACCATCGCGTTGGCAATGGAGAGGCCGTTGATGCCTTCATAGCCGGGAGCGAGGAGTTCTTCGCCGTAGAGGATATGGTTGGTGAAGTTCTTGAGAATGCCGGTATGCTGTTCGCCGTGACCCTGCGGAATCTCGAGTTCAACGGTTTCGTTTTCGATTCTCGCGAAGCCCTGATCGGTGGAGAAGGTGAATTCTCTTTCGTCCACAGCGAGCTTGGTGTACATGAGGTGACCCTTTTCGTAAACGAGCTTACCCTTGGAGCCGGTGATTTCGAGACGGTTGGTACCCGGATATTCGCCGGTCGTGGTGATGAATACACCGGTCGCGCCGTTCGGATACTTCGCCATAGCGGTTACGTCGTCTTCCACTTCGATATCGTGGTACTTGCCGTATTCGCAGTTTGCGTAAATCGCGCAGGGCATGCCGAAGATCCACTGCCACAGGTCGAGGTTGTGCGGGCACTGGTTCATGAGAACGCCGCCGCCTTCACCGGACCAGGTTGCACGCCATCCGCCGCTGTTGTAGTACGCCTGCGTGCGGTACCAGTCGGTGATGATCCATACGCAGCGCTTGAGAGCACCGAGCTCACCGCCCTGAACCATTTCGCGCATCTTCTGGTAGAAGTGGTCGGTTCTCTGGTTGTACATGATACCGAACGCCTTGCCGCTCTTCTTTGCAGCGTCCATGAATTCATGGATCTTCTTGGTATAAACGCCGATCGGCTTTTCGGAAAGCACATTCAGACCGTTTTCAAACGCGTCGATACCGATGGTGGGATGGAAGTAGTGGGGCGTTGCGATCATGATCGCGTCGATAAGACCGCTCACGATCATTTCGTGGGAATCGGTGAAATATGCAACCTTGTCACCGCAGATGCCCTTCGCCCAGTCCAGACGATCCTGCTTGACATCGCACACAGCCGTCAGTTCCGCACCGGGAATCGCGCCTTCAAACAGCTTCTTGGTGTGGCTGGAACCCATATTACCCAGACCGACCACGCCGAATCTTACCTTATCCATAGAAAAACCTCCGTTTGGAATAAAGAATTTGTTCATTGAGAATATTATACAGCAAAACCGACTTATTTTCAAGTAAATTTTGCTATGTTTTATAGAAAATACTGCGCATTTTTGCAAATCCTTCCCTGGAATAAAACAAAAGAAATCCGGCCATACTGAGTACAACCGGATTTCAGAATATTTCAGAGAATTACAGACCGCGCTTTACGTAGTGAGTATGGAGAAGCTCGTGAGCCTTGTGAGAGTTGGGTTCGCCGAGGAATTCTTCATAAACCTTCTTGACGATCGGGTTTTCGTGGGACTTTCTGTATTCGAGCTTTTCAGCGTCAGCCTTGTAGAGAACGGACGCACGGAGAGCCTTGAGGTCAACAGTGTTGCGAACGGAAGCAGGCTGATAAGGCTGACCACCACCGTTTACGCAGCCGCCGGGACAACCCATGATTTCGATGAACTGAACATCGTAGGTGCCGTCCTGAACGCCCTTGAGGAGCTTGTTTGCGTTTGCAGTGCCGGAAGCAACAGCAACCTTGAGTTCGATGTCGCCGAGCTTGTAAGCAGCGAACTTGATGCCTTCGGTACCACGAACATCTTCAAAGTCGAGCTTTTCGAGGGGCTTGCCTTCGATAACTTCAGCAGCGGTACGGAGAGCAGCTTCCATAACACCACCGGTAGCACCGAAGATA
>JAFUQY010000029.1 GCA_017472105.1 Clostridia bacterium
TTACGGTGACGGTGTCGAGATCCGCACGTCTGGGCATACCGAAAATCTGAACCGCGGATGCATTGGGAGTGGTCACGGAGAATTCCTTGCCGAAATATGCTTCATTGTTTACTGTAAAGGTAACGGATGCCCTGCCGGCTTCACCTTCGGTTTCGGAGGGCGTATAGATGAAGGAAGCATTGGCATTTTTATTCTCAGGTGCTGAGGTATCGGTACCTTTCATCCATACCAGAGGATACTCCGCGCCGCCGCAGCTTACAGCAAACGTGGAACGCGCTTCGGTTTCGGTGAAAGCCGCATAGGAAACGGTAATCATCGCGTCTTCGGTGCCTGCTTTGGATTCATCCAGCATAAAGGTATGAGCGGTACCGGAGGCATTGGCATCAATCTCAGTTTCACTCAGTCCTGCGGAAGACGCATACATGGACATATACAGAACGGAACCGTCATCTGCATTGCGGTAAACAGGCACACTGAACAGTGCAAGAGGCTCAGCGGTCGCTTCGGGTGCATCGTACTTGCCGAATGCAAATTCAACGCCGTCTTCGCCCCAGTAGTATGTCACACCGGCGTCGATGCCCAGCACATGAAAAGCGCCCCACATCCGTTCCGGGTTCACACCGAGGTCCACATTGGCGATTTGGTAATTGGGAATAAAGGGAACCCAGCCGGGAACCTGAATTCCTGCATTGGCGAAGCCTTCCCAGAAAGGATAGGGCTCGCCGTTTTCGTCTTCCATCTGTTCCAGAAGCATGGAACCGTAGCCGGTCAGGATATCGAGCACATTCAGCTGAATCGAGGCATTGAACCTGATCTTCGGGTACCAGTAAACCGAGGCACCCAGATGCTTCAGCACATCAATGCTGACAGTGCCGAGATCCAGCCCGATGTTATCGACAGCTACGGAGAATCCGCGTGCGGACATTGCAAGCTCCGTTGTTGCGGACAGAACGGAGAACAGTGCGAACTGACCCTTGAACAGAATTGTCAGAGGCGGCAGAACGGATGCTGTGAAGATGGTGTTGTAAATATCCTTGACACCGCCGCCGAGACCGCGGATCCAGAACACGCCGAATCCGTCCACGTTGATGCCGGGAGTAAAGCCGCCCATGAAGAAGGAAATCTCATCGGGAACGGGAATGGAGTTGTAACTCTTGAGTCCGAGGGAACCTTCCATCTCGAAGATGACGAAGTCCGCCGTGCCTTCCACTCTCATCGACCATTCTTCGCCCATGATGCGGATGTTCAGGGAACCGGCGAGCGCGGGCATCCCCTGTGTATAGGAGGGAACCTCGATGTCCACCGACGCATTGACGCCGATGAAGCCGCCGCCGAAAAGAATATCGTGCAGCGCGATGGCAAAGGATCCGCCGGAGGAATCCATCATCTTTTTGACTTCCTCGCGGTTGCGTTCGTTCACATCACGGATCTGCTCTGCCACATAGGGACGGCCTGCCAGACGGTTCTGTTCCTGATAGTAAGCGAATTTCGCGTCTTCTGCCTTGTCATAAACATAGGTGTTGGGAACCAGAAAATCCGGGCTGACTTCCGCACCGAATGCGATAACATATTTGGACGGCTCATCGTCTCCGATAGTACTACCGATGAAATCGTAGTACATCCGTCCGAATTCTGCATATCGGAATTCCATAACCATACCGGCAAGCGTCTGAGCACCGGATGCAGCACCGGGCCAGCAGAGCATGATCGCATCCTTGTTGGCTTCGCTGTTTTCCACGTTGCCGTCAAGATGGTCGCCCATCTTATCGTACTTGCCGAGGATGGTGTTGTTGGTGATGGTGGAAAGCGCGCAGACGCCGTCCCATACCTTGGTGCGTGCACCGGTGGTATATACCTCACCGTCGATATCGACCAGAATTTCCTGATCGGCGGTATTGGCGCCATCCACTGTGATTTCCAGCGTACCGTTGTCAACGTCGAGACAATTGCTGATGTTGATGGAATCACCGCCGTCCACTGCGATTGCTTTTGCACCCACAATGGTCTGACCTTCGTAAGTCAGACTGAAGCTGCCGCGGAATTCCATAAGATTGCAGTCCATGAAATCCACAGTGCTGTAAAAACTGTCGTAGTCCGCTTCGGAAGCAAATGCCCGGAGACGGTACATATTGGTGTTGTCGGTGTCAGCATTGTAAGCCGGGTTATATTCAATGACCACGACGCCGAACGCCTGATTCTTGAATGCGGGGCTGTCACCGACCACAAAGCGGAGCGCATCTCCTGTGGCATCGATCTTCGTGGTGTCCGTCCAGTCAAAGACTGCCTGCCAGGTTCCTTCGGTCAGTTCCTGATCCACCACCACTTCGATGGTGTTTTCATTGGTGTCCACGAATACCTTTTCATCGGGAATGATGATATCTGCTCTGCCATCCATGGGGCGGAGAACTAAGTTATAGTCTTCCTTCTGACGGAGAAGCACAAAATTGGTACCGGTGATGTTCAGGGTTCTGGTACCGGTCACAAATACCGCTTCGGGCGTCATGCCGGTAAAGGAAAGTGCAGTACCGGTGCCGCCGGGACAGAGGATATAGGCATCCCTCTCGCCGAGCACTTTTTCTTCCCGCAGATGAATCGCGCCTTCTGTCCCGGAAAGATCGAAACAGCGCACTCCGATTTTGCGGTACTGTGTGGAAGACGCGGGAGTTGCCGCAAATGGAATGGAAATCGCTCTTTCTTCGCCGGGGATCAGATCGATCACTTGCAGATAGTAGGGATCGGCGTGAGAGGCATCGGTATTCTGCCGGTTTTCCGTATCGTAGGATACCAGCCCTTCTTCCGGATAGAGAGCCACCGCCATCTGATCGATAACCTGATCGGAAATATTGGTTACCCGGACATTCATGACGAAGGTACCGCTTTCGCCGTCCTGTACCAGTGCATCGTATCCGGTGCCGTCCTCGTTTACGGTGAGAGCGGCAGGCATTTCAAAGTTGATTGCAACACTGTCGGCAGTATCGATGGTGGCATTGGAATACACGCCGTAATATGTACCGATTGCCGTTCCCTGTTCTCCGGACACAGCGGTACCCATGTTGTAATACATGGCAAAGGCACTGTCCGCGGTCAGATAATTGTTTAGGGGATTGGTGAAATACAGCTCACTGTCCGGCGCATAGTCGAATACCGTGGAGGCCAGATTGTTCCAGTGACCGAAAGCGATTCTGTCGGGCTGGATGTACCGGTCCGATACGGTTGCGTTGACAATATACGCCATCACGGAGGGAGCAAACTCATTGTCGTAGGCAAAGAAGGAACTGTTGTACGCATCTCCCGGAAGAATCTGTTCGGATTCCACCGTAGCATAGATGCCGTCCTCCTGAGTCAGCTCGTAAACGGCGTAATCCTGATAGCCGAGCGCAGTATCCATAAGTACACGCGCCTGAATATCAGCATTTTCACCGGTGTTTTTTACCTGATAGGTAATGTAAGCCATACCGTGCTGGTTTGAAGTCGTATCCAGCAGAGCGATGTTCTGTGTGAATTCCAGATCATCCACGGACCAGACCGCAGTGATGCTTGTGTCATCCGCAGTCACGGTCACATCGGAGCTGTTCACACCGAGGAATCCGTATTCCCGTCCGAAGATGTAGTCCCGGCTCTTTCCGTTTCTGGTGACGCGGAAGGAAGTGTAGGACGTATCAAAATCCTCGTCGGGGTACAGGAGGAATTTATTGTTGTCGGATTTGTTCAGCTTGTTTCCCTCGAGTGTGTCGATGAGAAAGCCGCCGTTCTCTTTGGAAACCCGCACGGAGAGGAATCCGTCGTTGAGTTCCACATATCCCGGATCGCTGACTTCAGCCGCCACAATTTCCATGGGAACCAGCCCAAGAATCATGACAGACGTCAGAATCAGCGACAGCAGGCGTTTGAATCCTTTCATGAATGAATCTCCTTTTCCCCGTCCTCCACTGCGGATTGACAGCGAAGGACGGATACAGAGTTTGTATGTTGCTTGATAAATCGGATTTTACTTGATATAAACGATGAACCGGTAGATGTCACGGCTCTGGGAGGATACGCAGACGGTGTAATAGCCCTTTTTCCCTGCAAACGGGAGAACAGCCTCGCCGTCGGTCATTTCCAGCTCAGTGGAACCGATCTTCATCTGGGCTTCGGTTTTGATACCGGTCTTGTAGGTAACCTTGTAAGGTTCGTTCTGAAGATTTACACGGAGCAGAAGCTCTGCGTCGTTTTCCGCAAGACAGATGCTGCCGCGTTCCACGAATACGCCGTCGAGGGTGATTTCGGGAGCACTGCCGTCGTTGATTCTCAGAAGACCTTCGATATCCGCAGTATTTTCGGATGCGTCCACTGCGATATACTTCACCACGGAAGTTCCGGCACCTTCGGGAGCTGTATATTCAAGCCTGAGAAATACGCTGCCTTCGCGGTCGTCCGCTGTGATGGCATTGTCCCGGATCAGTGTTTCCAGCTCGGCTGCATCGGTATTCAGAAGGGATGCGTGTACTGTGTACTGCTTCAGATCGATCATGGGAGGCGTGATGTCGGGGAAGAAGATCTCCGGGAATACACCGCTTGCGGTATTGCCGTAGGTGTCCTTCGCCATAACCACACCGCCGCTTCCCGTGCCGACAGTCATCTTAGTCCATGTCTCAGCGGATGCGGGAACAATCTTTCCGTCAAAGTGGATGTCCGCGTCACGGGAAACCTTTACATAGAAAGTATCGCCTGCGTTGACAGTGCCGAGACTTGCGGGCGTTTCCACAGCACCTGTGCCGTCCGCATTCAGACTGTACTGCATCATAATGGGTTCGGTAACAAGTGCGGTCAGGGTCACCTTTTCGACAGTGGTATTGCCCGCCATGTCGGTGAAGGTGTAGGTATAGGTGCCGTTTTCCTTCAGCGTGCGTGTGAATTCGGTGCCGACGCCGTTGCCTTCGCGGAAGCTTACCTTTTCGTCGGAGGTAAGAGTAATCACCGCGGACTTTGCGTTATCGCTGACTTCGGGTTCGCTGATCGTAATCACAGGGGAAATGAAGTCAATGTTCGTGACCTCCTGCAGCTCAACTGTTTTCGTCCACTGACCGTTCGCCGCCTTGAAGATCAGCTTCAGGGGCTCGGTGTTGGCGTTATAGCGAACCGTCGCACGGGTGCCGGTGATCAGAATGGAAACCGTTGAGGGCAGAGAAGCATTGCCGCACTGAACATCAACCATCTGTTTGTTGAAGTCAATGTATGCAAATACATCGGTGTTGGTGGGCTTTCCTGCACTGCGGGACCAGGTTATCTTCACCACAGCGGGTGCTTCGTTGTCAATATCATTGACGTCGATAACGATGCTTCCGGTGATGGTGGTGTTGTTGTAAAGGAAGCGGTAAGAAACCGTGTAGCTGCCGTTTTGGTCAACCGAGACGGTGTCCGAGGTAGTATCAGGATTGGTGCCGTCCAGTGCGGTAATCACGATATCACTGCCGCCGTCCGGTGCAATCAGCTGAATCTTTACGGCAACACTGCCGTCTTCATTTGTCGCGAGGGTCTTTGTGTAAGTGGGAACGGGATTTTCGCTGACATTGCTGATATCCATGGGGATGATGACGGTATTGTTCTTCTCATCCACCACATAAACAGTAAACTTCGCAGACGCAGTCACATCCAGAATTGCTCCGGAGAGAGCCACGCCGCTGATGGCATCGCTGGATCCGGCCGCGTAAGTCACTTCAACATCGGGGTAAAGCCCTTCCTTGATGAAGATTCTTGTTTTGCTGTTGTCCTGAACTTCCACCTGGAAGCGGAACCGGTTCGCCCAGCCAACCGCAGAGAGCATTTTTGCGGCGTCTGTGTATGCGGTATAGGATTCGTCCTTGGGAGTCAGGGTGGGATTGATGGGTTCGGTGACGCCGTTGCTTGTCCGGTCGGAAAGATCCTCAGCGATATAGTACAGATTCAGCTGCTGCGTCTTTCCGTCACGGATCGCATAGGGCGTGATCCGGACACTGGGCGTGCGGGTGTCGTCAGGCTGGGGCTGAACTTCGGGTGCTTCTTCTTCGGGATAGAGATTCTCGATTTCGGGAGCGACATATTCTCTCAGCAGAACGGGACAGGTTACGGTGTAATCGCCGTAGTAAACGTAATTGCCGTTTTCGTCCAGCTCATTGGTGCAGATATCACGGAAGGTGTAGACCGCAAATCCGTACTCATCGAGCGTGAGAGAGGGATCGTCCCATTTGAAGGTGTACTCGGGGCGCTCACCGGTGAGAGGATCGATCAGTTCCCAGAGACCGCTTGCGTCTTCCAGATATACGGTGACATCGCCGCCGTTGTAGCTGCCGCATTCAACCATGCCGCTGAAGACATAATCACCGTTTTCATCTTCTTCGTAAACTTCCTCACGCCATGCGTCCACACTCCATACCGCTTCGGGAATAGCCGCGGAGACATTCTCGATGGGAAGATAGTAATCAACAAATCTGGGATTCTGATCCGTCGAGTCTGCTTTTTCCCAGTGGAAGTGGAGGCGTTCCTTTTCTTTGATTTCCAGTTTAACCGTACTGCCCCTTGCAATATAGTAATCCGCCCGGAGTTCGCCGTCAATCAGGCTGGTGGTGTTATTATCCCAACTGATGAAGCATTCCTCATGCAGAAAATCTTCGGGTATTGTAACCGTCACGATAATCGGCTTGCTGGTTGCTTCCGTGGAGCTCAGCTCAACAATGGGTCCTGTAACAGTGACGTCTATCTCTTCTTCATAGGAATTACCCCATGCATCGGTAACCGTGATGGGATAAGTTCCGGGCAAATTAATGTCGTAGATGGACTGATTGAAATTAAAGCTGTCTCCGCCATCCAGTGATACATAAGTCGGCCAGTGAGCCATATAGTAATGGATATCATAGCTGTAATTATTGATATAGGCAGAGCCGTATCTCTCCTCAACCGATTCAGGCTTGGAGCTCTTATATACCAGCTGATCGATCACGACGGTATCGGAAATCAGATATTCACCGCTGGCGCTGTCATACAGTTCCACATAGACTCTCACAACGGGTGCCGCAGTCTCTACGATGTCTTCGGAATCCGTGATGGGATGAGCGAAATCAATTGCGAGATCTGCCATAATGGGAGTACCATCCGTAGCCACGGAGAAGGATGTCCCTATGGATCCGAAGTCCGTGCAGACTGCATCCTCAAAGGGAAGCCGCTTGATTACCTCGTCATTTTCATCCAGATAAACCACAGAGCTCTTCGCGATATCGATATATCCGGCATAAGAAAGTTCCGCTTCCACAGTTACGCCGCCGAACACTGTGTTTGCTGTGAGATTGGAGAAGAAGCCTGCGCTCTTTCCTACCATATTATATTGAGGAACCACATCGCCTAAGGTGGGATCATAGTCAGTCGCGCTGTTTATCAGCTGCGGGAACACCAGAACGGTCGCACCGCTTTCGTCGATCACCATGAACGCACCGGATGCGGTATCGGCAGTGTATTTGCCGGAAACATCGGTGGCAGTTCCCTTCATGGTGCCGTAGTTTTCGTCGTTGTCCAGACGGACTACGGTATCCGCTTCGGTTTCGGTCACAAAGTATTTCAAGCTGTAGTTGAAATAGCCGTCCAATACGTTCGGATCTGCAATCTTCACGCCGTCGGAATCATAGAAACCGCCGCTGGTGGCAAGTGCATACTTTCCGCCTTTAGGCATACCCAGAAGATCCTCATAATAGCCGTTTTCGAGATCGGTGATTACCGAATAGCGGTTGTATTCGTAATTCTTCAGGACTTCCGCAGTGCTCTCGAACAGTCCGGTTTCCTCATTATATACCCGGGACGAGGGAGTCTCGACAACACTGAAATAATTCTTGTCCAGCCAGTAATATTCCACAATATTGCTGCCGGAGAATACGTTGGCAAGGCTTGCGTCCGCTTGTATAATGTTGATGGGTTCGCCGGATTCTGCCGTTTCTGACAGAGATCTCTTTACATCAAGATTCAGACCTGCTTCGGGAGCGGAGGAAGTAACGTAAATCGTCAGTTCATAGATCGGCGAAACATTGCCGTTTTCCATCACAACCTGATACCGGATGAGGTTTTCACCGTCCTTGAGCTTCAGCTTTCCCGTCATGTCGTAGATGCCGTCCGTCTTTTTGGGCGAGGCATTCATAAGTCCGCTGGTGCTGTTTTCTGACCATTCGTAGTGCTCGGTGGCATTTTCACTGTCGTATTTCCAGATCCAGTTCCTATCTGCATCTGCGGTCACTATCCAGCCCTCTGCGCGGGATGTATGAATCGCAGGATTCCAGATGTAGAAGCCTTCGACCTTACCTGCGGTCATTCCGCCGACTTGCTTCGTCACTTCACCGTCAAAGGCGAGGGTGAAACCGAAATTGTACAGACCGGAGGTTTCCGCAGAGTAGGTGGCGGTACGTACCGCTTCCTTCTGTCCGGCGAGGCTGAGGGTCAGTTCCTCAAGGTTTTCGCCGGGAGCCACGGTCTTTTCGATGACATACAGGGATCCGTCTTCAGCAAGCTGGGTACCGCTGCCGACATGGGTCAGAACCGGTTTGCCGTTTTCGTCGAGCTGGATGAAGCTGGGAGCCGTACCTTTGGAACTGAGCGTGGAACCGGGCGTGATGTAGTATTCCGTTACCTGCGGCGCGGACTGCGGCTTTTCGTTGTCCACGACAAGCACTTTATCGCAGACGTATTCCCAGCTCAGTCCTGCACTGTGGGCGTAGGTTACTGCGATTTCGTAAACACCGGTTTCGTATTCCGCCGCCGGGATAAGGAAACTCTGCTGCATTGCATACAGAGGTGCGGTCATCATCACAACCCCGGTCTCCTTGTTCCGCACGGTGACAAAGCTGTTTGCGGCATCCAGCTGCTTATCTACCGCATCGTTGTTCGTGTCTTCCGCGTCCGCTTTGAACATGGTTTCGAGAGCCACGGTGAATTCCATGCCTTCGAGTGTGCGGTTGTACAGCTGGTTGGTGTCGGGCATATCCGTCACGGAAGCTCTCCAGATTCCGGCATTACCGTCGGGAACATGCATGAAGGACACACTGCCCTCGATGTCGCTGTAAGTTGCCGCCCTCGGATCGTCGGTATTGATGTTGCCGCTCACGATATCCTTGTTGGGCTGTACAGTCAGATCGTAGCAGGCGGATTCAAATTCCATTTTCACTTCGCCGTACCAGTAATCCAGTACGTCTCCGAGATAAACAATCTCATAATCGGTACAGGTATCGCCGGAACCGGCTGTGAAATAATTGTTGGGATTCAGAATCAGCGCCATCACATTCTGCGGACCGCCGTCGGAATTCAGAACGACATAAGTTGTTTTTCCGGATTCCAGGAATGTTCTGATTTTATCGGGAGCTTCATTATGTATATAGCCTTCGCCGAAGGTCACTCTTACACGGGTGTAGGTTTTAAGCTCCTGCTCTCCCATATAGCTGACGAGCGGAGTTACCATTACCTCATGTGCCGTAAGATGTTCCTGTGCATCGGTCTTCAGCACAAATGTGGAAGCAGCTCGTTGCGTGTAGATTTTCTGGGATGCGGATACAATGGAGCTGACATTCCCGGACGCGTCCTTCGCATATACCCACAGCGTCACATTCGCATTTTCACCGGAAATCACCTTTGCGTGGTCCTCGGGAAGCGTCCACTGCGCTTTTTCCTCAGCGGAAGCATTGCCTGCGTGAATCCAGCCGTTGTCGTAATAATCCGGTTTGGTATCACTATCACTCCACTGGAAGTAGGTGTCAACGGTTTTGTTTTTCTCATAAGTGGTCCAGGAACCGGTGATTTTCGCACCGTCCGCACTGTAACTTACATTCAGCATGGGTGCGGTCACGGAAGGCGCGGTGGTATCGATGATGTATTCGGGATTCTCAATGCTTCCTTCCGCAAGGTTGCCGGCATAGTCGGAGAGGGAATACACCGCGGACAGCCCGTAGAGATTCACGGACTTGTTGTCTGTCAGATCCAGATGGATGTATCTCACACCGCTGTACAGATCAATGTCGGTCATGACCGTTGACGCTTTTCCGTTCGCAGAAGCAGGTATGATGCCGGTGGTATATGCTTCAGCCGACGGCGGGGTGGGAGAATCGGTCACTGCCATCTTATAGGTAATGGCAGCGGGTGTGTTCAGCGCAACTCCGATTTTACCGGTGAGTCCGATGATTCCGGATCCACCGTCGTCCATGGTCAGCTTGATGGTGGGAGTCAGAACAGGTTTGCCGTTCCCATCCATCCAGCTGTACATTTCCATGGTCACTTCGGGAGCAGCCGCGTCAAGGTAGATGCCCTGTGCGCTCGCCGGCATTTCTGCCGATATCCATCTGTTGCCGACGGTATCGGTGAATGTACCGCTCATGGACTTGATGCCGATGGCTTTGTCGGCGTACGCGGGATCCATTGTCATGCCCGCGGATACCGTGAACGGGCCGTAGGTCATAAGCGTTGCGCTCTCGCCCATGGCATTGGTTACAGTAGTGACTTTGGGATTCTTCAGCGTGATATTCGTGCCGTTCTGCATCACGTTCAGCGTAAGGGTACCGGATGTATTCCGCACAATCTCATTGAAATGGACATTGAAGTACATTTGATCTCCGGAGCCCGCATAAAGTGCGCTGGGATCAAGATCGCTGGTCCACTGGTCCTTCTGGATTTTGGAAAGATCCGTTACCATGCCGCCGGAAAGGGATACCTTTTCCACTTTCGGAGGTTCGTTGTCTACAATAATATTATACTGCTCAAGATTCTGATTCGAGGGAACGGAAACCGCATTGCCCGCAAGGTCCGAGAGTGCATACATTCCGTCGAGCTGTGTCAGAATGACTTCTCTGAGCGGGTATTTATTGATCGTGGTGCTGCCCAGCCGGTGCTCGTTCAGTTCGGTCATGCCCCATACATCGAATTTGTAGTTGGCATCATCAGTGTTGCTCTGAACGATGGAG
The DNA here is from genome assembly GCA_017472105.1 of Clostridia bacterium. The sequence continues at coordinate 10,944 of JAFUQY010000029.1, forward strand.
GTGATCTGATACCTTCCAACACCGGGAAGCGTCTGACCTGCTGACAGCTGATACACCAGAGTATCTCCGGATACGCCTGTACAAACATAGTTCAGCTTGCCGCCGCCGGATCCGGATTCCGCATTCACATAGGTCACCTGAAGCGTGTATTTACTGAGGTCCGTGTTTGAGGAAGCGGTTCGGAGCTGCTCGTCGTAACGGAGATACAGCCTGTTGAAGGTTCCGTTACAATAGGCGTCCACGAAAGAGGGGCTCTCATTGTCTACCGGGACAACGGTCAGATTGAAAATTTCGCCCCTGACATAAAGCGCATTCCCGAAAGCGATGTCTGTACCGCCTTTGGATGCTGTTCCGAAGGTCTGTGAAGCGTAAGTATAGGCGTTTGGTCCGACATCCAAACCGGCACGGCCGGTGATGGAGATGTCACCGGAAGAAACAGAGGAACCCTTTTTGAAATCGCCGCCGATTCTGAGTTTTGTTTCATCGGAATAAGATGAACTCTCGTATTTGCCGCCGTACCATACGCCCGTTTCATTGCTTTTATAAATGTGCGTATTGGAAATCAGCCAGTAATCATTGTAGGACTGTGCCACGCCGTAACTGAACTGACCGTGGGCATTCTTATGTCCGTAAAGGTCTCTTGTGGCATCCTCATGAAACTGGTATGATGCACCGATGCTCATGGATGCCGTGTCCTGCTTGACATCCTGAATCACCAGATAATTGTTTTTTAACGCATCATAAACATAATCGTTATATACGGGAGGCAGGGCGCCTGTTTCGACAGCCATCACTGTCATCATTCCGGCAGATGCCAGCATGGGTATCAGCAATTTCGTCAATCTTTTTTTCATATGCTCCTCCTTTGGAGATGGATTTTTACTTTGCGGTGTACACGATTGACATCAATGTACAGTACCGGCAATTCTACTGAATTATTATAACTCAAAGCTTTCCGCAAAACAATCCCTCCTGCATGAATGGTCAAAATCCTGCGTGAACGGGGAGTCTGCACCGGTTGACAGAATTCTTGCCGTGCGGTAAAATATAAAATGAGATTTCATTACCATTCCCTCGGAGGTTCCCGGATGAAAAACAAATCCTTTTATATAATATCTGTACTGCTGACTGCCTGTATTGTGATCGGGTTCGGAGCGGTTCTGCTGATGTACGCCTTTCCGATGCCGGATGTTTCCATGGATCTGTCCCTGATGCCGCAGGAAGACGGACTTGTTCTCGATCCGGACAATTTCGACAGCAAGGGCTGGACTGTATATGTCGCCGACGAAGAGACGATCACAGAACTGACGCCCACGGGATTCGGTGGCTACCGCGGAATTGAGCTGGGGCAGACCTTCTATTACTCACGGGTTATGGAAGAAGAACTGGACAGCCCCACCCTGCAAATCGATACGTATGAACGGCAGTATTCCGTCTGGCTGGACGATACGCTCCTCTATACCGACGCTCCCGGACTTGACAACCGGATCGGATATCTCACACTGCCCATGAGTGAATGGGTGCGTGAAGAGCCGCTTGTCCTTTCACTTCCAGCCGATTATCAGGGCCAAACACTCACGATTGCGCAGTCCACCCCGTCATTTGCGGAAACGCCCACTGTCATGGCATTCCCGGCGAGTGTCAGACTGTACTGCGGCTATGCCTATGAAAGCGGGCTGATTTCCGAGAGCTTCACCGCTGCCATTCTCGCGTCCGCTGTATTCCTCATCGGAGTGGCACTCATGGCAGGATTCCTGTACAGCCGGGACGCGGGACTGCTGTTCCTTGCGCTGACCGCATTTCTTTTCATGACGCTTGATCTCGCCGATACCACTTTCTTCTACCGGTACTTTGGAACTGTACGGAATTCCGTGCTGTATGCTGTCCGGCCTCTGGCGGTTCTGACCATGCTGATCTTCCTGTGTCTGCGCAGCGGCAGATCCGGTAAGATTCTGTGGTTCTTCACGGGACTCTTCGGCGTTTCCGTCCTTCTGGAAATTGCCGGACTTCTGATTTTTCCGTCCTTCCCGGCATTCTTCGTCATCAACCGGATTCCCGCATGGATCGGTACTGCCGCACTTCTGACGGTTCTGGTTCTCAGCATCTTTCTGCGCCGCACTGAACATCGTTTCTGGCGGATTTTCTGCCCGCTGGCTCTGGCGGCTGAAGCAGTTTACTTCATTTTCCTGATTGCACAGCAGGGAGAAACATTCATCAGTCAGATAAAAATCGGTCTGACGAGTGTTGACGCGGAGTATTTCTTCCATCATCTTCTCCTTCCTGTCACCGGTGTTACTCTGCTCGCCGCTCTTGCCGATGCGCTGAAAAATGTTCTGGATCGCCGGATGGAAAAACGGCTTCTCGAAGAGCGGCAGGCAATGGAGCTGGCAAGCTACGAGAATATGCGCCGTCAGCACGAGGAAATCATGATGCTCCGCCACGATATGGGACGGCATTTCCTCGCTCTCCGCGAAATGTCGGAGGAGAATCATGTGAAATCCTATCTGAACGAGCTGATCGGGCAGAACGAAAAAATCCGCCCTGTCATCCAGAGCGGAAATAAAATGCTTGATATTATTCTGGGCAGCAAACTGAATGCCGCAGCGGACGCGGGCGTACAGGTGGAAATTCTGCGTACCTCTTCTCCCGCACAGCTTCCCGTCAGCGATACGGACCTCTGCTCCCTCGTGATGAACATTCTCGACAACGCTCTGAGCGCGGCACGTACTTCCGGTACAGCGAAACCCGTCATCCGTCTTGATATTCATGTCAAGAGCGGGTACTTTGCTTTCATCTGCGAAAATTCCGCGGCTGCGGAGCTTCTCTGTGCGGATGAAACCGGTAAAACCGTACCGAAACACGGATTCGGCATGAGAATCATCCGCAGTATTGCCGAACGCACCGGCGGACTTGCGGATACGGAATATGCCGACGGCAAGTGCATTGTGCGTGTGCTCATTCCGCTGGCGGGAAACAATGATGCTCAGTCCGCGATATAATCCATGAATTTCTTCCGGATATCCGGATAGCGTCCTTTGGCAATAGCGATGCATTCTCCGTTTTTCAGAACAAATTCGTAAGGTCGTATGTATTTGACAAAGGACAGACTGACAATGTAGGCGCGGTGGCAGGTAAGAAAGCTCTTTTCCGGCAGCATCCGTCTGACCTCGCTGAATTTCAGTCGGCTTTCCACGGTTTCATTTCCGAGAACAAACCGGGTCCCGCGGTCAAATGCCTCCGCATATCGGATATCCATCGCTGAAATCCGGCATCCACCCTGATCGGTGGGAAGCAAAATTTCTTTTCTGCCCGCCCACCGCTTACAGCAGTACTCCATTGCTTCCGTAAATTTTTCCGTTTCCAGCGGCTTGGCAAGATACCGCACGGCATCGACCTCGTAGCCGGCAAGTGCCATTTCACGGTTAGACGAGATAAACACAATGTCCGCCGGGTCTTCCATTTTCCGCAGACGGCGTGCCAGTTCCATCCCGTCCATTTTATCCATCATGATGTCAAGCAGGAGAAGCTGATACTGCTCTCCCGTGCTGATGTTCCAGCTCAGGGCTTCTGCGCTGTCGAATCCGCTGATGCGGTACGGAATTCCGGCATCCGCAAAATATCCCTCAGTCATCCCGATAATCTGCTTCAGATCTGCGGCAGCATCGTCGCATACCGCTATCTTCATACTCTGTTCGTTCAGCATTGTGTGTCCTCCGCTCTTTGGCTGTGTATATTATACCGCATAATCCCTTACAGTTCAACCGGCGTACGGAAATTTTGGCTTAATGAAATTCTCGCCTGACCACATATCTGACCATATTCCCGTCCGGAGCACCCGGAAACAGTGGAA
>JAFUQY010000245.1 GCA_017472105.1 Clostridia bacterium
ACAATGGATACAAGAGAAAATATCAGTCCCGCCGAAATGAGCGCAAACGGCAGCAGTGTCCGCCACCGGAACCGGAATTCACGCCATGTGAGAAACATAAGCAGTTTCATACAGTCCTCCTCCGGAAATCCGGATTTTTCTTACCCCACCTTCTTCACGCCGTCGAGGTACACCGCAGCAACCTTCGTCGAGCTGACCGTGATGTCCCCATCCGCGAGAACGATGTCCGCATCCTTGCCGACCTCAAGCGAACCGACGCGATCCGCGATGCCGATGTGCTCTGCCGGGTTGATCGTGATCGCCCGAAGTGCGTCGAACGGATCCATGCCCGCCTTGATTGCCAGACCGGCACAGAGCGGCAGATACTCCTGCGGAATGACCGGGCTGTCGGTGATGATGCTGACCTTCAGACCCGCTTTTGCGAGGATGCCGGGGGTGTCGAAGGTCTTGTTAATCAGCTCAATCTTGCTTGCACCGCCGAGGGTCGGACCGATTGCCACAGGATAATCCGCGCGGAGCAGCTCGTTCACGATCATGTGGCCTTCCGTGCAGTGCTCGATGGTCATCTTCACGCCGAATTCCTTCGCGATGCGGATGGCGGTGCAGATATCATCGGCGCGGTGTGCGTGAGCTTTCAGCGGAATCTCGCCGCGGATGACGGGAACGAGCGCCTCGAGCTTCATGTCAAATCCGGGCTTCTTTGCGGGGTCTTCCTCAGCCGCAGTCAGCTTTGCCTCGTATTCCTTTGCCTTGAAGAGGATTTCGCGGAGCTTTGCGGCGGTGGTCATTCTTGCGGACACGCCTTTGGACGCGTAGCATCTCTTCGGATTTTCACCGAACGCGCACTTCATCGCCGCACATTCCTTCACGCACATGTCATCCACGCAGGTGCCGTTCATCTTGACCGCAAGGAAGGTGCCGCCGATGACGTTCGCACTGCCGGGTCCGGTGCACACGGTGGTTACGCCTGCTTCCAGAGCCTTCGGAATGGCGAGATCGAAGGGATTGAAGCTGTCGATGCCGCGGAGGTGGGGCGTGAGATAGTCGTTGCCCTCGTTGTAGTCGTGCCCCACAGGACCCATGCCGTAGTTGTCCAGTCCGATGTGACCGTGCGCTTCGACCAGCCCGGGGTACACATTCAGTCCGGATGCATCGACCACTTCTTCCCCGTCGGCAGGGATGAGACCGGGTGCGATTTCTGCGATTTTTCCGTCCGTCACGCGGATATCGGCGATATAGGGATCGCGGTGCACGGCGTCGTAAACAGTTCCGTTTCTGATAAGCATGATTGGTTCTCCTTTATGTTGGTTGAAATTGTTTTTCTTCCATTATACAATACTTCACTCCGTTTTACAACGTATATTTCTGAATTTTTCACAAAAGCATCCACATCACCACCCGCATTCTTCACAGGATTGCTATTGTAATTTTTTCTTCTTTATGATAAAATATCCCCGTATAAGTTTTATTTATCCCAAAAGGAGCAAATACTGATTATGGAATACAGAATTTCCGATAAACTTGCCGCACTCAAGCCCTCTGCGATCCGTGAGATTTTCAAGTCCCTCTCCGATCCCACCATCATTTCCTTCGCTGCGGGCAATCCGTCTCCCCTGTCCTTCCCGGCTGAGGAACTGGGTGAAATCTCCGCCGACATCTTCAAAAATCAGGCGTCTCTCGCGCTCCAGTACGGCATCACCGAAGGCTATCCGCCGCTCCGTCAGGCAGTATCCGCGCGGATCATGGACAAGTTCGGCATCGGCTCCGACAACGACGAAACCATCATCACCACCGGCGGTCAGCAGGGTATTGAACTGCTCTGCAAGGCGCTCTGCAACGAAGGCGACACCGTCATCTGCGAAAATCCCTCCTTCATCGGCGCACTGAACGCATTCCGCTCCAACGGTGCAAACACGGTCGGCGTTCCGCTCCGCGAAGACGGCATCGACACCGCAGTTCTGGAAGAAACCCTCGCAAATACTCCCAACGCGAAGATTCTCTATCTCATTCCCACCTTCCAGAATCCCGCCGGAACCACTTCCTCCCTCGAAAACCGCAGGAAGGTCTACGAAATCGCAAAGAAGTACGGCATCGTGATTCTCGAAGACAACCCGTACGGCGAGCTCCGTTTTGCCGGCGAGGACGTTCCCACCTACAAGTCCTTTGACACCGAAGGTCTCGTGGTTTACTGTTCCTCCTTCTCCAAGATTCTCTCCGCCGGCATGCGTGTCGGTTTCGTCTGCGGTCCCAGAG
>JAFUQY010000246.1 GCA_017472105.1 Clostridia bacterium
AACGAGTGAACCCCCAAAAATATCGAAAACTGGCGCATTTATATGCGTCTTTTTTCTTGCAAATCGCGCGGATTCATCGTATAATAGAATCAACAAATCCATTCCCGGAGGTTCCCGTGAAAATCATTGCAATGACCGCGTCCGTGGGCGACAATACACAGTTCGTGCGTCCGCGATACGCGAACTATCTGCTCACCGCAGCAGAAATGCTCGGCTGTGACGTTCTCCCCGTCATGCTCCCGATCACCGATCCCGCACCGGAGCTGATCGCAAAAATCGCCCGGCAGTTTGACGCATTCCTCTGCACCGGCGGCAACGACATCGATCCCGTCCTCTACGGGGAAGAAAAAAGCGAAGTCTGCGGCACCATCGAGCCGGAACGCGACGCCTTTGAGCTTGCTCTGCTCCGCGAGGTCATGGCACTGGACAAACCCGTCTTCGGAATCTGCCGCGGATGCCAGGTCATGGCGGTTGCCTGCGGTGCCTCCCTCGTGCAGGACATCCCGTCGATGATCGAAAACGGCGAAACTCACGCACCCGACCACCGCCACGCCGTCACCGCATCCGGCTGGGTCGAATCCATTGCAGGCTCCGCAAAGATCGAAACCAACAGCTACCACCACCAGTCCGTGAAAAATCCGCCGGATTGCCTTGACATCTGCGCATGCACCGCGGACGGCGTCATCGAAGCATTCGCGCATAAAACCCTCTCGTACTACAAAGCCGTCCAGTGGCACCCCGAACTCAACCCGGACGACCTGTCCTACAAGCTGGCATGCGATTTCCTCCGCAAAGTCACCGGGTGACGGGAATCGGATTGATACCGGAATCCATTGCATGCATCCATCTGTAAAATTACCGTAAAAACCGTAGGGACAGGCATCCCGACTCTCCAAACACATAAAATCTACACATACCGAATTGGTGAAAACGGGGTTTATATTCATATGATTCCGCCTGTTTTTCGTCTCAGGACAGTCGAGGACGCCTGTCCCTACGATGGTTTGGGCGCTCAACGGTTCATTATCCGAAATCCCACCTTCACTTTTCCAAAGGAGTATTCAAACCCCAATTGAAACACGAAGTGTTTCTTCCTCACCTCTTCCCTTTTACTTCTTACCTCTTACTTCTCCAAAGGAGTCCCCATGAACACACCTCTCTACACCCTCATCACCTCCCACGGGCACCGGAAGCTCCGCACGACGACCCTGCCCGACCGCTCCGCTGAATACGCTGCCGCGAATCTGCCGCCGCGTGCGAGAATGTCCGACCGGTTCGTGCGGCTCATGAATGCCGAGGTTCCGCACATCCTGCCCGGGCAGAAAATCGTCTTCATGCGCACCGTCAATAAGCCGTATGACTGCTTTACCGAAGACGAATGGGCAGAAATCAAGTCGAAGCACTTCATCCACGAGCTCGGCTACCTCTCGAATATCTGCCCCGATCACGGGTATCTTCTGAAAAAAGGCCTGCTCGCCGCACGTGAGGAAGCCGACGAATACGCAAAAGCCGACATTGACGCCCTGCTCGATCTCACATCCCGCTACCGTGCGCTTGCCATTGCCGAAGGACGGGATGACGTCGCAGAAGTGCTCGCCAATGTCCCCGCAAATCCCGCGAAAACGTTCCGCGAAGCGCTCCAGTTCTTCCGCATCGTGCATTTCGCGCTCTGGGCGGAGGGCAACTACCACAACACCATCGGCCGCTTCGACAAATTCATGATGCCCTACCTCGACGCCGACCTTGCAGCCGGACGGATCACCGAAGACGACGCATACGAGCTGCTCCTCGACTTCTTCCTCTCCTTCAATATCGACTCCGACATGTACACCGGCATTCAGCAGGGCGACAACGGGCAGTCGATGATGCTCGGCGGATCGGACGGACAGGGCGGCGAAATCTGCAATCTTCTCACCATGATGTGCCTGCGCGCGTCAGGAGAGCTGAAGCTGATCGACCCGAAAATCAACCTGCGCGTATCGAAAAACACGCCGCTCTCCCACTACGAAGAGGGTACCAAGCTCACCGCCGTCGGACTCGGATTCCCGCAGTACTCGAACGACGACGTGGTGATTCCCGCCCTCACAAAGCTCGGATACGATCCCGCAGATGCGGCTGACTACACCGTTGCGGCGTGCTGGGAGTTCATCATCCCCGGGCTCGGCATGGAAATCGCGAACATCGGCGCCATGTCCTACCCGCTTGCCGTGGACCGTGCGCTCCGCTCTTCCCTCGCGTCTTCCGAAACCTTCGACGACTTCAGATCCGTCGTGAAAGCGGAAATCGCGGCGCAGTGTGACTCCATCATCGCGGGCGTGAAGGATGTGTGGTTCGTGCCGTCTCCCTTCATGGATCTGCTCTACGGCGGTCGTGACATCGGTGCGGGCAACAAGTACAACAACTTCGGCATCCACGGCACGGGCATCTCCTGCGCGGCGGATTCGCTGACTGCCATCAAGAAATATGTCTTCGACGAGCGCCGCATCACACCGGAGGACTACCTCGCCGCCATCGATGCGGATTTTGAGGGATACGACGAGCTTCTGCACCTCCTGCGCTACGAAACGCCGAAAACGGGTGCCGGCAACGATGAAGCCGACCGCGAAATGATCTGGCTGACCGAAGCGTTCTCCGGTGCCCTTGCCGGAAAGACGAACGAGCGCGGCGGCATCTGGCGTGCGGGAACGGGTTCGGCGATGTTCTACCTCTGGCACGCAGAAGCGATCGGCGCATCTCCAGACGGACGGCGGAACAACGAACCCTTCGCGGCAAACTATTCCCCGTCCCTGTTCGCGAAGCTCGACAATCCCGTCTCCATCGTGCGCTCCTACACCAAACCCGACCTCACGAAGGTGTGCAACGGCGGCCCTCTCACGCTCGAATTTGACGCCGGGCTGTTCTCATCCGACGAAAACCGGACGAAGGTCGCCTCGCTCGTGCAGTATTTCATTAAGTCCGGCGGTCACCAGCTCCAGCTCAACGCCGTCAGCCGTGATTCCCTCCTCGACGCACAGGCGCATCCGGAAAAATACGAACGCCTCATCGTCCGCATCTGGGGATGGAGCGCGTATTTCGTCGAGCTTGACAAGCCGTTCCAGGATCACGTCATCCGGAGACAGGAATACCGGATGTGAATTCGGCGGACATTTTCGCGGAAGACGACCGACATAATGTATTGCCTGTGTTTTTTCGCGGAAGACGACGGACATAATGTATTGCCTGTCTTTTTTCGCGGGAGATCAATGATCTCCCCTACTGGAATTGCATTTAGGTGCCTCATCGGGGACGTCAGCCATAACCGAGCTGCACTTCGATTAAAAATTCACATCCGTAGCTGAACTAATAACAGTTTCAGTAGGGGAGATCATTGATCTCCCGTCGGAAATATTTAACCTCACCTCATTTTGCACGACAGACGTCATCCCTCCCGACAGTATCATTGAACCACACCCTCATTTTGCACGACAGACGTCATCCCATCACCCCGCGGGACGGCGTCTGATTTTTGTATATTCTGCGCATTCTTTTGTTTAACTTGCCTATTTTCACCCCACGGGTTTTG
>JAFUQY010000247.1 GCA_017472105.1 Clostridia bacterium
CGGACGAGGAAATCTACACCTACATCGACTCGGCACAACCCTACGACAAAGCCGGCGCATACGGCATTCAGGAATCCGCCTGCATCTTCGTGGAACGCATCGACGGAGACTACTGCAACGTCGTGGGTCTGCCTGTGTGCGCGGTTTATGTCCGGCTGCACGACGTTGTTAAAGAAGAAAGAAGAAATAAAAAAGAATAAATATGGCTGGAGCGGATGTTCCCTTGCAGCCGTAACGCAAACCCAACCCGCGCGGCAGGCTGGATGGTTCTCGCCTCATCCGTCACGATTTTTAAGAAAAAATCGCGCCACCTTCCCCGGCTGCGTTTGTGGAGCTGAAATTTCCAGTACCTGCACGGGGAAGGCTTGTTGAGGGTAGCGTCCCGGAGCATCGCCGGAAGTGAATCACAGTTTGCGCCGCAGGCTGGAATTTACCCGTACAATCCAGTGACACTAACGTGACTGTCAGTGCCCGAACCGCCCAAACCTCGCCGCCGCAGGCTGAGCTTACCCGGGCAATCCAGTGTCTCTTGCGATAAGATATGTTCGTAAAAAACCACAACTGCACGTTGACCAATCCCTCGCCCGGCGGAGCCTTGGGTCCAGGCACTCCTGGCAGCCGAATCAAGAGCCCGGCTGTGGAGGGTTCTTGCGCCGCACGCGTAGTGCATAAAATCATAAAACGCGAAGCGTTTTTTACCTTATCTCCCTGACGATTCAGAAAACCCAAACCGGCTGTAAGCCAACCCAAAAACGAAACAAATAATCTACTAAAATAAAGGTAACGTAATCATTATGAAAAGTATCGGCATCGACCTCGGCACCGCCAATACCCTCGTGTATGTGAAAGGCCGCGGTATCGTTCTCCGTGAGCCCTCCGTCGTGGCCGTGGAAGCAAAATCACGCAAAGTCGTCGCGGTCGGAAACGAAGCAAAAATGATGCTCGGCAAAACGCCCGGCTCCATCCTTGCCATGCGTCCCCTCAAAGACGGCGTCATCGCGGAATTCGACATCACTGCCGCCATGCTCCGACATTATTTCAAGAAAATCTCCGGCAATACCATCTTCAGCCGCCCGAAGGTCATCATCTGTATCCCCTACGGCGTCACCGAAGTGGAAAAACGCGCAGTCGAGGACGTCACCCTTGAAGCCGGCGCTCAGTCCGTTGCCCTGATCGAAGAACCCATCGCGGCAGCTTTCGGAAGCGGTCTCCGCGTTGACGACGCGCGCGGCTCCATGATCGTTGACCTCGGCGGCGGTACCACGGAAGTCGCGGTTCTCTCCCTCGGCGGCATCGTCATGTCCAATTCCCTCCGCATCGCCGGTGACGAACTCGACGAAGCCATCGTTTCCTACATCAAGCGCAAGTACAATATCCTCATCGGCGAAACCACCGCGGAGCTTCTGAAAAAACGGATCGGCAGTGCGCACGAAGCCACCGACCGCGGGGCAATGGAGGTTCGCGGACGCAATCTGCTCAGCGGTCTGCCGGCGATTGTGACCATCACTTCCGCGGAAATCCGTGAGGCTCTGCGCGATCAGCTTGAGGACATCCTCGAAGGTATCCGCAACACCCTCGAGAGCACGCCTCCGGAGCTCGCATCCGACATTTACGACACGGGCATCATGCTCGCGGGCGGCGGTGCGCTTCTCTCCGGTCTGGATCTGTTGATTTCCCGCATGACGGGTATCCGTACAGTCGTCGCGAAGTCCCCGATTGACAGCGTCGCCGTCGGTATCGGACGCGTCATCGAGAGCGGAAACGACATGAACGGGCTGGTTTCGTACCGGGCGCGGTAAAAGCGGCAGTTTCCGGATTCTCCAGATCTGAACACGCAAACCCAAAATATCGTAGGGGACGGCGCCCTCGACGTCCCGCAAAGCAAAAGCAATCGAAATTTTGTCAGCTTTCAACCGTGACCATTCACAGCAATATCATTTGTTTGAATTGTTTGTCGGGACGTCGAGGCGCCGTCCCCTACGGTTTCTGCAAATTGATGCTTTCACCTGCACCCGATTGCAAACATTATTTATGAAACATTTTTTCAAAGATAAATTCTTCTACATCATCACCGTTATTGCGCTGCTGGTGACGATCGTTCCGTCGGTGTTATATTCGATGGGGCTGACGTTCGTTTTCCGCGATGCGGTGAATATGCTCCTCACACCCATGCAGAAGGGATTCAACTACGCCTCCGAGGCCGTGGACGGGTTTGTTTCCTATTTCTACAAATTCGATGACCTCGTCGAGGAAAACAACCGCCTCAAGGAGGAAATCCGCGATCTTCGAGAACAGAACTATGACGCCGCGGATCTTGAGGAAATGTACACGTGGATGAGCGATTTTCTGGAGCTGAAAATGCAGCATCAGGATTATAAAATGACCGCCGCCGCCATCACCGGACGGGAAAGCGGAAACTACGCGAAGATTCTCACCATCGACGCGGGATCCGCCGCAGGTCTTGAGCTCGCCATGCCCGTTGTGACCTCCGACGGCATCGTGGGACAGATCACGGAGCTCGGTCTGACATGGGCACGCGTGACGACGATCGTTGAACCGAACTCGTCCGTGGGCGCGTACATTGAGAGAACCGGTGACGCGGGCGTGTGTGAGGGCAGTTTCGAGCTCTCCGCGGACGGTCTGTGCGAGCTGAATTATCTTCCCGCCGACAGCACCGTTCAGGCAGGCGACCGCGTTCTTTCCACCGGCTTCGGCAGCGTCTACCCGCGCGGTCTCGTGATCGGGTACGTCGAATCCGTCGAGGAAAACCCGTACACGCGCGGTCTGACCGTGAAGGTAAAATGCGCCGCCGAGCTGTCCGAACTCTCGCGGGTTATGGTGATTACGTCGTTTGAAGCCACCGCAGTTGACGCGAGCGAGCTGGCGGAATAAGGCAGGATGAATCGGCGGATATAAAGAAAAATACAATGCGCCGCGTCTGAGAGGTGTCACGCCTCATCCACCACGCGGCGCTCCCCCCTTCCCCGGCTGCGTTTGTAAAGCTGAAATTTCCAGTGCCTGCACGGGGAAGGCTTGTTAAGGGTGGCGTCCCGGAGCATCGCCGGAAGTAAATCACAGTCTGCGCCGCAGGTTCATCGCCGGAGGTGCGGTTTGAATTTTTCGACGGGCGCGCGCAAGACCCGCCCCTACGGTTAAAACCAACGTCCCATCAACAGAAACAACGTAAACCCAAACCGCGCTGCACGCGTAGTGCATAAAATCATAAAACGCGAAGCGTTTTTTTACCTTATCTCCCTAACGCTTTAGGAAAACTTAACCGGCTGTAAGCCAAACATCCCTACAAAATCATGAAAAACAAAACGCAAGATTCTCTCCCGGAAAAACTCCGCGGATGGCGGCTGGGTCTCTCCCTCGACGGCGAAAATCTCGCGAAGGGCGGCGTCTGTGCACTCCTCCTCGTCTTTTTCGCACTGCTCCAGACCACGCTGTTCACAAGATTCAAACCGTTCGGCGCGGTGCCGGATCTCATTCTCCCGCTCGTCATCGCCGTCTCCATGACCGAGAAAGAAAAATGGGGCGCCGTGTTCGGTGTCATCGCCGCGTTCGTCATCGAATCCCTCGGCGGCTCCACTGTGACCCTGCTCCCGATTCTCTACATGCTCGCCGGGTATGTCTGCGGCATCTGCACAACCTACTATTTCCGTGACGCCTTCGCGGTGCGCGGAATGTACACGCTCATTTCCTCAGCCGCAAGAGTGATCTTTACCCTGCTCGCACTCGTCCTCACCGTCGGTGACTTCGATCTCATCCTCTGCCTCAAAGACGCAGTCGTGCCGGAGTTCTTTGCCAGCGTCGTTTTCGCAGTCCTCCCTCACGCCGCCGCAAAACTCGCACTCCGCCCGTTCCACCTCACAAGAGACGAGAGAACCGGATCTTGATCCGATTTTCTCTCTTCACTTTTCACCCTTCACTTCATCAACAAATCCACATCTGATATGCCGAACATTATCTCTTCCCTCGCTCCCATGGCGGGCTATACCGATGCCGCGTTCCGCAGAATCTGCTCGGAATTCGGCGCGGATTACGCTGTCAGCGAGATGATTTCTTCCATGGCAATGGTCATGGGCGACAGAAAAACCGCTGATCTCGCGAAAATCCATCCCGGAGAAGCCCCCGTTGTGCTCCAGATTTTCGGGCACGATCCCGATGTCATGGCGAAATCCGCCGATATGCTCCTTTCCGGCGACTACCACGGCTGCTCCTATGCCGCAAAACCCGCCGGAATCGATATCAACATGGGCTGTCCCGTCAAAAAAATCGTCTCCAACGGCGAGGGATCCGCACTCATGAAAAATACAGACCTCGCCTGCCGGATTATCTCCGCTGTCGCTGAGGTCTGCGCAAAATACAGCGTCCCGCTCTCCGTGAAACACCGGCTCGGATGGGACAGCACTTCAATCAACGCCGCGGATTTCGCATATGCCGCCGCACGTGCAGGAGCTTCGAAAATCACGCTCCATACCCGCACGCGCGAGCAGATGTATGCCCCGTCCGCGGATCCTTCCGTCTGCCGTGAAGTCTCCGCACGACTCCGAGAACTGAATGTCCCGCTCGTTGGCAACGGGGATATCGAAACCCTTGATGACGCAAAAGCTTACCTTGATTTCGGGTGCAGTGAAGTCTCCGTCGGTCGTGCCGCGCTCGGGAATCCGTGGATTTTCCGCCAGCTCAAGGAGCCGGATACCTTCACGCCGCCGTCCCTCGACGAAGTCATCGACCTTGTCATCCGCTTTGTCACCGAGCTTGTCGCCGAAAAAGGAGAAGAGGTCGGCATCCGGGAATCCCGCGGACGTGCGGCGTATTTCATCCACGGCATGCGCGGCTCTGCAAAAATCCGCGACCGGCTCAACCACTCCAATACTCTCGATGAGTTTGTCTCTGTACTGAACGAAATTAAGAACACTGTGAATTGATTAACTATGTCTGAACGTATTTACTGGAAGGGTTCGTCCCTTCTCGCGCCCGTGCCGTCGGTGATGGTGACCTGCGGTACGCTTGAAAAGGCGAATATCATCACCATCGGCTGGTGCGGCGTCGTCTCCACAAGACCTGCGCGCGTGTACATCAGCGTCCGTCCCGAGCGGCATTCCCACGGCATCATCAAAGAATCCGGGGAATTCGTCATCAACCTCACACCCGCGGCATTTGCCGAAATTGCAGACTACTGCGGTACCGTCACCGGCCGCATCGTCGATAAAGTCAAGAAAACCGAGCTGAACCTCACCGCATCCAAGGAAGTCACCGCGCCCACCATCGCCGAATGCCCGCTCGCACTCGAATGCCGCGTCATCGACGTCCTGCATCACGGCTCGCACGATATGTTCATCGCCGACGTCGTGCAAGTATCCGTCGATCCCACGTACGTCGCAGAGGACGGCAAGCTCCGCCTCGATAAAGCGGGACTTCTCGTGTATGTGCATGGTGAATATTTCGAAATCGGAAAAAAGATCGGCAAAATCGGAATCGCCCTCGAAAATAAGAAAAAAGGAAAGAACGCCCGCGTTTCAAAATCAAAAAAGAATCCTGCCAAACCCAAGAATGCAGTAAAATAAAGTTTACCGCAATCCCTCCACGGCGCGCGTGAGCCCGGATAAAGAACAATTCAATTAACGAGATCACGCAATCGCTCCACGTCTGCTGTGAGCAGGGTCTCGGCGGTCCCTGCGAACTCGCGAACAGTTTTCTGATAGTTTGGACGTAACCAATCGGAATCGCACCCTCAGCTGCAATCTGATATTGTACCCGTAGACCGCCGAAAAATCGGTTTAGACAAAACGTTGTCAAGAAAAATCCCCCCGAAGCTGACGTAACCATATCCGTGCACTCCCCGTAGAGCACATTACTTCGTCAGTATAAAAGTTTTGCGGAGCTTTTTCAAAAGCGACCGTATCCCCTTTACTTCATCCCCCAACCAACTACAAAAATCCCCACAGGAGGTACCCCATATGAATTTTCTGATCTGCTCCGTCACGGCGGGCGAGGGACATAATTCCACTGCCAAGGCGATCCGGGCTGAGTTTGAGAACAGCGGACATGAATGCACCGTGCTCGATACGTTTGATTATATCTCGCCGGAGCTTGCCAAGGTTATTTCTGAGGGTTATCTCCTCGTCACGGAGAAAGCGAAGGCGGCGTATAAAATCGGGTACCGGCTTGCCGAACGCGAACGCAGACATCCACTCCGCGAGAAACTCCCCGAAAAACTCACCGAAGCCTTCTATGACAGCCGCGATGAACTCATCACCGTCACCATGACCGACGACCTCGCTGTCTATATCAATAACGGAGACTTCGACGTCATCCTCTTTACCCACCCGTTCGCAGGCGCTCTGCTCCAGATGATGAAAAAACGCGGGCTCATCCATAACCGCACCGTCGGGATCCTCACCGATTTCACGTTCCATCCCTACTGGGAACAGTGTACCGCCAATGAGTTCGTCGTCGTTCCGGATTCGCTCCTTCTCCCGCAGGCAAGACGCAAGGGCTTCCGGGACGAGCAGATTCTCCCACTCGGCATCCCGATCAATCCGAAGTTTGCGTCTTCCGTATCCAAATCCGAAGCCAGACGAAAGCTCGGACTCGATGAGAACCTTCCCACATTCCTCCTCATGGGCGGCTCCATGGGCTACGGTTCCATGGCTGAGAACGTCCGGAAAATCGATACCTTTGATTTTGACAGAAATTTCCAGCTCATCGCCGTGTGCGGAAACAACGCCGACGCGAAGGCTGAAATTGAAGAATACGCGAAAACAGCAAAGCATCCCATCCTCACCACCGGATTCGTAGATTACGTCAGCCTCCTCATGGACGCCGCTGACTGCATCATTTCCAAACCCGGCGGACTGACCACCAGCGAAAGCCTCGCAAAATGCCTGCCCATGATTATCGTCAATCCCATCCCCGGTCAGGAGGAGCGCAATACCGAATTTCTCCTCAATAACGGATGCGCCATGGCGTCCTCGAAAACCTGCCCCCTTGAGGAGTGCATGTACCAGCTTCTCTCCTCCGAAACGCGGCTGAACTCCATGCAGGACTGCATCCGCTCCATTGGCAAGCCCAATTCCACCCGCGATGTCTGCGCTTTTGCCGTCGATCTCGCTCATACCCCGTTCATTGAAGAACTCCCGGACGACTGTTCCGAAAGCGACGTTTATATCTACCAGAACGGCGTGTTCACCAAAGATACTCAGGAGTAATTATGACCTATCAGGAATTCTCAACCCTCTATCTCAGCGCGATTTCTCCCGATCTGCCGGGATTCGATTCGCTCTATCCCGCCGCGTCTTCCGATGACTGCACGAAAAAGCTCTTCGCCGTTACCGAAAAACTCATTGAGAACGCAAAGAAATTCAACCTCACCTCCATCCTCGAGCCGTCGGAGATCGTCCGCAAGCACCTCATCGACTCGCTCATCCCGCTCGGTCTCTTGAAAAACGCCGGTATTTCCTTCTCCACCGCTCTCGATATCGGTACCGGCGCCGGATTCCCGCTTCTTCCCATGGCATGCGCCGCACATGACGTGAAATTCACCGGCATGGACTCCACGGCGAAGAAAATTTCCCATATCCGGGAAACGGCAGAATTCGCGCAGATGGATAACGTCTCTGCCGTAGCCGGACGCGCGGAAGAGCTCGCTCACGATACCCTCCGTCAGTCGTTCGATCTCGTCACGGCACGTGCGGTTGCGGCTCTGCCCGTCCTCATCGAGCTTTGCGGCCCGTTTGTCAAGGTCGGAGGTCACTTCTGCGCACTCAAGTCCAATATTGAAGGCGAACTTGAAATTGCCGATAAGGCCGGACGTGTCCTCGGACTCACCAATATCGCTGTCATCGACTACGAAATCCCCGGCGGTGATAAGCGGTGCCTCGTCCTCTACCGCAAGACTGCCCCAACTCCCGCAAAATACCCGCGCCGCTACGCTGAAATCACAAAACGCGCCCTCGGCTGAGATTCCCCGACAGCGTGCGAACCATTCATACAAAGTCCCGTC
>JAFUQY010000248.1 GCA_017472105.1 Clostridia bacterium
CAGGCATTTCGGTGATGTCCGTTTCGCCTTTCAGGATGTCCGCCGCCATTCTGCCGGTAATCTCACCGAGCTGACAATAGTCGATGCAGATGGTAGCAATGCCGCATCCGGAGCAGATTCCTTCGTCGCCGCCGAGAACGGGAACTCCGGTGTGAAGGATCGCACCGCCGATTGCCTGAGCGGAGGATTCCGCTGTATTGTCGGTCGGAATGTAGATCACATCGGAAGCCGCAGCGCACGCCTGAGCGACTGCGGAGATTTCGTTCGTGTCAAAGAACGGATAATCGGTGCAGGTGATTCCCGCCTGTTCCAGATATGCCCGGATTCCTTTCACCTGATAGTCGGAATTCGGTTCGGCGGAACAGTAGAGCAGACCGACGTTTTTTGCGTCGGGATACAGATCAAGGATCATCTGTGCCTGCTGATCGAGCGGCGTCAGGTCGGATGTTCCCGAGACATTGGTTCCGGTCAATCCGTCAAAATTTTCGATCCCCAGCACGGTTCCGTAGTCGGTGACGGATGTGCCGAGAACGGGAATGGTCGTGGTGCCGTTGACGGCTGCCTGCAGGGCGGTTGTCGCGTTGGCAAGGATCAGATCCACATTCCGGTTGACGAAATTGTTGATGATGGATGTGCAGGAGGTGGATTCCCCGTGAGCATTCTGCTCCAGAAACGCCACATTTCCTTTGCCGAGTTCCGCTTCCAGCGCATCTTTGAAGCCCTGGGTTGCGGAATCGAGCGCAATGTGAGGCATCTGCTGGCAGATCCCCACGGTGTACTGTGCTCCGCCGCAGGACGGAAGAATCGTCCCGAACAGGATAAGAAGCACAGACAGAAGAAGGAGTTTTTTCATGTTTTCCCTCCGTTTCCGGTAGAATTGAACGGTATACGGAACTGTAAAAAAATAAAAAGTCCCTGCATAAACATACAGGGACGAAATTTTCCGCGATACCACTCTGCTTTCGTACTGACCTCGCAGTCAGAACCTTATAAGGCTTAAAAGTCTCAGCGATGTAACGGTCGCACCCGTTGTGCCTACTTGAGCATGCATAAGGGACAGTTCAGCACACGGCTCGCAGAAGGAACTTCATACGGTGACGGTCATTGTCTCGCACCACTGGCCATAAATAACCCGACAACTCTCTGGGACGCATCAGTCGTATTACTTTATTCTGCTCAAATGCCTTTGTTTGGTTTGTTTGGTTTGTGACTATATTTTAGCACAAATTTCTGAGATGTCAAGAGCTTTTTTGGATTTTTATTCATGAAATTTTGCGGAAGTTTTTTATTGGGGTACTGCCGCAGGAAAAATGTGGCCGGGGCGGACAGGTACAGTCTAATGATAACTTATTTCTTATAAACCCTGACCGTGCCGGTAATGCCGGTGGGATCTTCGGGGATAAAGTGGCTGCGATAGCCTTTCGCCTGATAAATGGTGTAAACCTCACGTTCCGCTGTTGTTGCGACCTCGATCGTGAGTTTGTTTGCGCCGTCGGCAAGGGTTCCGGTAAGATCGTATCGGAAACCCGGTGCGATCTGAATCCCGAGGCTCCTGCCGTTGACGAAGACTTCAACACCTTCCATCGCATCTGTAATTTCAAGAGTATACGTATGGTTCCTGTCGGCGGTAAACTCGGTTTCGTAGCGGATAAAACCTGAAAATTCAGGATGTTCATCGGAGACAATGTCGGGAAGCGTGACGGTCTTTGCACCGCCGAATGCGGGATAATGGACCGATTCGCAGAGGCTTCTTCTCCAGACGGTAAGCTCGGTCATTTCGCCTTCGCAGAGGACGGGGCGGACGGTCGGGACAGCACAGTCGTCAAAAACGATCATGATGCTCCTGAGCGGCTCAAGCTCAAGGGTAACGGTAACGCTGTCTTCCGCGAATGCTGCGTCGGCGGCACGGCAGACATTAAAC
>JAFUQY010000249.1 GCA_017472105.1 Clostridia bacterium
ACCGCGAAGTTCTTTGACGTGATTGAAAACATCAAAAACCTCACCGGAACGCCGTATATCGTGAAAAACAGCGACGGAATCCCGGTGGAATACGCGTTCATGGAGATCCGCCAGTACGGAAACACGCAGACAGCAGAGCCCGTGGAATCCTTCGGCAAGCTGATCGACATGTACTTCGGCGAGCGCTCGCGGGATGAGAGACTGCACCGCAAGGCAGGGGATCTCTTCAAGCTCCTGTCGAACGCGGAGACGAGAATCATCAAGAAGATGAACCTCCAGCGCGACGAGCTTGCGGCATGTGACGACGGCGAAAAGTTCAAGCTGTGGGGCGACCTGATTACGGCGAACATCTGGCAGCTTGAGCGCGGGATGACCGAGTGCAGACTCGTGAATTATTACAGCGAGGACTGTGAGGAAATCACCGTTCCGCTCGACAAGAGACTGTCCCCGTCGGCGAATGCGCAGGTTTACTACAAGAAATACAACAAATCCAAGGCGGCGCGGGTGCATCTGACGGCATAGCTTGCGGCAGCGGAGGAAGAGCTGGCATATGTTTACACGGTTCTTGACGCGCTCTCCCGTGCGGACGGCGAAAAGGAGCTGAATGAAATCCGCGCCGAGCTGTATCACAGCGGATACGCGTCGAAGATGAAGAATTACACCGAGAAAAAGCAGACCCAGCCGAGCATCACGAAATATAAAACCACGGACGGACACACCGTTCTCTGCGGACGGAACAACATCGCAAACGATTACCTCACGACCAAGCTCGCGGAGCGTTCGGACTGGTGGTTCCACGTGAAGAATCAGCCGGGATCCCACGTGGTTCTGGTGAATCTCGACGGCGAGGACGATCCCTCCGAATCCGCGTTCACCGATGCGGCTGAAATTGCGGCGTACAACTCCAAGGCGCGCGGCGGTGTCATGATCCCTGTCGACTACACCAAGGTCGCAAAGGTCAAGAAACCCGCCGGAGCCAAGCCGGGTTACGTTATCTACACGACCAACTGGACGGCGTACGTGACACCGGATGAGGAGAAAATCCAGAAAATGAAGCAGAAAAACTAAGGCATTGCCCGAGACAAGGAGATACTGCCATGACAAAATTCAACTACAAGCACAAAGTGACCATCGCCGGACACCGCGGTGACCCGAAGGCTGTGCCGGAAAACACCATCGCATCGTTCCGCTCGTCTGTGGAAAAGGGCGCGGACATGCTTGAGCTCGATGTGCACATGACCAAGGACGGCGAAATCATCGTCATGCATGATGACAAAGTCGACCGCACCACGAACGGCACCGGACGCATCTCGGAAATGACGCTTGCCGAGCTGAAGGAGCTCTCCTGCGGCGAAAAGGACGGCGAGATTCTCAGAGTACCCACGTTCCGCGAGTTCTGCGAATTTGTCAAGCCGTACGATGTGATGATTAACGTGGAGTTCAAGGACTACTTCGACACTCACGGCGACGAATTTTCCGACCTGAGCATGCGCAGAACCGTCGGCATCATCGAGGAATTCGATCTGTCCGACAGAGTTGTCATGAACAGCTTTGACGCGCACATTCTGAAAAAGCTCGCGGAAATGAACGGCGGAAAGTACCGTACCCACGGCTTCTATCCATACAGCATCATGCGCAATGTGGAATCCGATCCCACGGAATATCTCTACTGCGCGTGCATGTTCGATTACAACGCCGAAAACGCGAAGTTTTTGCAGGATCACGGCATCGAAACCTGGCTGGGCGCCGGTGTTGTCACAAAGGAACAGTTTGAATGCGGCATCGGTCTTGGGGCAGTGCTCTTTACGACCAACGATACCGCTGAGGCAATCCGCATCTGCACCGAGCTCGGTGTGAGATAAATCGCAATTTACTGTAACTGAGGGGGAGGGAAACCGCTTTTTCACCGAAGCGGGAGAATATCATGAACAAGAAAGTATTTGCATTCGACCTGGACGGAACGCTTACCGAGCACCGCACATGGATCACCGATGAAAATCTGGCAGTGCTGGACAGCCTCAGGGCGCGCGGAATCCGCATCGTTATGGCGGGCGCGGGACAGGCAAGACGGATTTTCAAGCAGATGCGGGAGTATCCCGTGGACGCCATCATCGGCAACTACGGTTTACAGTACGCGATTTACCGCGATAATCTCGGCGATATCGAGGTTGTGCGCGACCTGACACTGCCCTGTGACCGGGAATCCGTGGAAAAGCGCGTGACATTCCTCAGAGAAAAGCACGGTTATACCGAATTTGCCGGAGACAACGTGGAATTCCATCCGTCCGGATGTGTGACATTCCCCATTCTCGGCACCAAGGCTGAGATTTCCGACAAGCTCCGCTTCGACCCCGACCGGAAAAAGCGCCGCGCGTTCTATCAGGAAGTGGTTGATCTTTTCCCGGAATACACCGTTTTTGTCGGCGGCTCGTCCTCTTTTGACATGGCACCGAACCCTTACAACAAATACCACGCTCTCGACGTCTTCTGCAAAGAGGAAGGTTATGACCACGCCGAGCTGACCTATTTCGGTGACGACTACGGTCAGGGCGGAAACGACGAGGCGGTTTATAGGTCCGATTTTGACTTCGTGAAGGTGGACAAATACACCGACCTGCCGAAAATCATGGAAGCATACCTGAAAACACTGGACTGAAATGAAATACATCGAAAAAATCGCCGTCACGGATCAGGACGCGCGGAAAAACGCAATTCTGGAGATCCTTGACGGACTTGAAATTCCGTATGGAATTCACGATACGGTGCGGGAGGAGAAATCCGTGTCGAATATCGTGGTGTCGCTGAATCCGTCGTCCGCGCGGCTCGTCATCGGTGCGCACTGGGACAGCGTCGGCGGAAGTACGGGTGCAAACGACAACGCATCCTGCTGCTCCATCCTCATCCGGCTTGCACAGCGGCTGAAAACCACGGACAAAAGCGTGGATCTCGTCTTCTTCGACCGGGAGGAGCAGGGCTGTCTCGGCAGTCAGGCGTACATCGACGAAACCGGACGCGAGAACATTGCCGCCATGGTGAATCTCGATGTCTGCGGCGCGGGTAAGCATGTTGTCATCTGGGGCAAAGGAAACACGGACAACCCGGCGTTCTGCGGGATCATGAACTCCGCCAATCTCGAAAAGCACGGCGTGACGGATCTTCCGTGGCTCCCGTACGGAGACGACCGCAGTTTTGATGCCGCGGGAATTCCGAACATCACCGTCTGTACGCTAGATTCGGGTGATCTTGATGTGTTCCGCACGGTTTGTGCAAAAATCGCGGCAGGTCAGCCCATGACGGAAGACGACAACCGTGCGTTCCACGATGCAGCCGTGCTCAAAACCATGCACAACGGCGCGAACGACAGCATTGCCGCAGTATCGCAGGAAGCCGTGGACGGATTGTAATCAAAAACAAAATAAACGGGACTTCCGTCACGGATTTGTGAATCGGAGTCCCGTTTTCTGTTATTTGTTCAACTGGGCGCGGAGGAATTCTGCAACAGCTTCGGCGAGGATCCGGTAGCCGGTGTCGTTGAGATGAACGCAGTCGCTGAAATATTCGGCGGACAGCGGCTCGCAGACAGCAAACAGATCGTCCACGGGAATTCCCATTTTTACCATGGCTTCCGTGCCGACCCGGTTGTATTCGCGGATTTCGTCGGTGGATCTCGGACTGCCGCAGGGAAGATCGGCGGGATTCATCGGCGTCGTTGTGGCGTAGGAAATCAGCGCATCCGGGAAGTATTTCTTCAGCCGGGACGCGATCCGTTCGACATTGTGCGCATAGACGGGCAGGGATGTGAGCGGTTCTTCTCCGGGCCCGCCGAATCGTGCCGCATCCCACTGACCGTTGTTGAAATGCACGGCGGCAACACGAGCGGGATCGCAGAGATTGACCCAGAACTCGAGGTTTTCGAGCGTGAAATGGGTGCATCGGCAGTTTCCTTCCGGGAAAACGACTTCGTACTCATCCGCCAGCAGTTCGCGGACAATCTGACAGTACCCCATGCGGATGGAGTCGCCGATCAGAAGAATCTGAGGCTTGTTCATAGCTTTCTCCTTTGCATACAGAAAAGGGACTGCACGGTGTACAATCCCTTTGTGTTTTTCAAAAATTACAGCTTGGAAACGATAGCTTCGGTGTCGGAAGCGATCATGAGTTCTTCGTTGGTGGGAAGAACGTAAACCTTGACCTTGGAATCGGGAGTGGAGATTTCAACGGTGTTGGGCTGATGGTGAACGGTAGCATTGAGTTCCTTGTTGATCTTGACGCCGAGGAATTCGAGGTCGGAGCATGCTCTTTCACGGACTTCGGGGTTGTTTTCGCCCATGCCTGCGGTCCAAACGATTGCATCGAGACCGTTCATGGCAGCGGTGTAGGAACCGATGTACTTCTTGATCTGGTATGCGAGAGTGGAAGCTGCACGGTAAGCGTTCTTGTCGCCCTTGAGGATCGCTGCTTCGATGTCACGGCTGTCGGAGGAAATACCGGAAACGCCGAGGAAGCCGCACTGCTTGTTCATGTAAGCGTCAGCCTGGGCGGGAGTCCAGCCTTCGCGTTCCATCAGGAAGGGAACGATAGCAGGGTCGATGGAACCGCAGCGGGTACCCATCA
>JAFUQY010000250.1 GCA_017472105.1 Clostridia bacterium
CACCGACCAGCACTCTCGACGACGGCGTGGTGTACATGCTCCGCAACTTCCCTGCCGGTCTCGGAGACAATGAATACGCCTCGTTCAGCCGCGCAGGTATGCTCCGTGAAATTGAGGTGTACCGCATGGACGCCCCCGCCGCTGCTGAAACAATCCCGCTTGCCCCCGATGTGACGGAAAACCTGTGGGCGGACAAGCTCTCAAGAAATCCCGACGGCACTTTCTCCGTAACCGGCTATTATCCGAACGCGGAGAGTGAGCCTGTCTTTCATCTCCTGCACTTCTCCGCCGACGGTGCTCTGCTCGCATCCGGTGAGGTCACATACGAACTTGATGATCTGCACATGCCCTGCGGGGATCTTCTGCTCCGTCTGGAAGCAAGCTCGGGTTCTTACCGGTATTCCCCGAACGAACTCACAGCGGAATCCGTCACCACCGGAGAAACCGCCGTGATCGCGGAGGATGTCATCAACTTCACGGTGCAGGACGGACTTGTGTATTACCTCACCCAGCACACGGATTCCGTCACCTTCATTGACACGCACGCTCTGTACCGCTGCGATCCTGTAACCGGCGAGAATGAGGTGATATTTGACAGCTTCTACGCCGGGGATGTGTCCGAAAACCGTCTTCTTGCGCCGATTTCGATGGCATACGACGAGAAAAACGGCGTTCTCTGCATCGCGGAGTTTACACGAGCCTACGCTTATGCCCCGTCCCGCAGTGAGATACTGATCCCCGTGATCCGGCAGAATGAATTCATCAGACTTCTCGACGCGGACGATGGTCTTCTCCTGATGCAGGCGGGCAGTTATCAGGTATCCCTGTACCGTCTGCCGGAGGTTCCGCTCACCGCAGAAGAGGCGGCAGTTACCCTGAACATCGCGTCCGTCAATGCCCCTGTCATCCCGGACAATCTCCTCCTGAAAATGGAAGCGGACGGCTTTGCGGTGAATGCGGATACAATCTTCCACTACGAAAAGGACAGCCGCGACGCCTACCTCATCTACGAGGAATACACAAACACCATGGCGAAAAAGCTCCTTGCCGGCGACACGGACTTCGATCTCGTCTATCTGAGCACAGCGGTGACGCCGACTTTATTCCGCGAAGACTTCTTCACACCGCTGACGGAATATCCTCTGCTGGGAACGTATTTCTCCATGCTCCCGGACGGCATGACGGAACTCTGCTCCATCGGCGGCGAAGTCTGCCTGTATCCCATCAGCATCTCCGGCGATTACTGCTCGGTCAGCACGTCCCTCATCCCAGATGGCACCGCACTGCCTGATACATTCGACGAATTTATGCAGTTCACCGGCATGCTCGATCTCCCGGACGGGTACAACCTCATGCGCTCGACCAATCCGCTGTCCGTCATGATGCCGTGGCTCGAGCAGCTCGGCGCGAACTACATGGAAAAGCGCACAGATGACGAAACTGCCGCACGGGAGCTTGTGATGCTCTTTGAGTGGGCACTGGAGGAATACGGAAAATCCATCCCAAAGGCGGCAGGCGCGGTCAATTACGGCTCCAATTCCTCCGGCGGAACAACGAAGACATATTTCCCCGTCCCGAAGCTGAACGACACATACGGCACACCGTACTCCTGCGGCTTCTGGGCAGTCAATCCGAACTCCGAAAACCGCGGGCTTGCACTAATCTTCCTTGCATATCTCTCCGAAGCGGAGATGCAGAAGGAATCCGGCACGGTTTACTCCGCTGACAGGGATTATACCGGCGGCATCCGCACATATGAGATCAGTGAATACAGCGTGGATGTGAATGCTCTCATGGACGAATGTCTCGCAGGAGTCAAAACCACCGCCGAAGCCGCGGACGCCCTGATCCGGCAGTGGAAGATGACAAGAGATGAATGAGCCGGGATACTCTATCGCTGTAATTGTAGGAATACCACCCGGCTCCCGAGAATTTTTCTTTGAAAAAATTCTCCAAGCTAAAAATACACCCAGAAAACAGGAGGCACCCATGAAAAAACTTCTTTCCCTCATCCTCGCCGCGGCGGTACTTTTGTCGTGCACGAAAACATCCCCCGACACCGCGAAAAACGACACCGCAGAAACCGCCGCCGCATCGGCATTCCCACGGCTCAATTCCGCCGAACGCATTGACCTGCCCGATCTGACAGGGTACGTGCCGACGACGCTTGAGAAAATCACCGACCTCGCGCCGTACAAAACCTCGGAGCAGGTTGACAGCTACGTCGCTAATCCCCAGACCACATCCGCGGGCGGCACAGTGTATCTCCTGCGCAATTTTCCGGCGGATCTCCCGGACGGTCCCGGCACGTGGGATGCATGGGTGGGAAGCGATGAACGGGACGCATTCCGCCGCGTGATCGAGGTTTACCGGGACATCGGCGATCTGACTGCCCCCGAAATCATCCCGCTCGACGAGAAAATCGCATCTTCCATCATATATGAGCTGAATGCAAACCCGGACGGCACCTTCTCCGCGGTCAGCCGCATACAGACGGATTCCGGCGGATACAGCGAGCATCTGCTTCACATCGCCGCGGACGGAAGCCTGATCGCGATGGGGCAGGTGTCCTACGGCATGGACGACAGAATCCGCCCGTACGGGGACTCCCTTCTGCGGCTTCCTGCGACGAACAACAAGTTCAAGCCCGCAAAGCTCACCCGCATATATCTCGACGGCAGTATCGTGACGCTCGCGGAAAACGTCATCAATTTCTCGCTTCAGGATTCGACCGTGTACTATCTCACCGAGGAGCTGGACGAGAATTTCGAAGAGGTGCGCTGTCTGTACTCGCTCGATCTTGAAACCGGCGAAACAGAGGCGCTGTCCGAAGTCATCCTTGTTTCAAAGAACGAGTTCATTCCGCCCAATGTCCGCACCATGGCGTATGATCCGGACAAACGCATCCTCTACCTCGCGGAATTCCAGACCGTGAACGCATTCCTCCTCGACACGAAGGAGACTGTCCCCATCGTACGCGAAAACGAATACTGTACCATTGTCGATATCGACGGTGACAGACTCTTCATGGAGGTCGGCAATCATCAGGTTACCGTTTACGGAGCACCGTCCGCGCCCCAGTCCGCCGAAACCG
>JAFUQY010000251.1 GCA_017472105.1 Clostridia bacterium
CCTCACCGACGATTTCCTCGATGAAGTCAACCAAAAAGGCGCGTATATCATGCAGAAAATCCGCGAAATCGGAGCCCCGTGCGTCAAGGAAGTCCGCGGCGTCGGCATGATGATCGGCGTTGCCGTCGATACTTCTCCCAAGGACGTCCTCAAAAAGGCGTTCGATGCGGGTCTTCTCGTCCTCACAGCCGGTAAGGATGTCGTACGTCTCCTGCCTCCGCTGACGATTTCGTATGACGAGATTGACGCGGGTATTGCAATTCTCGCGGATGTTCTCAAAAATGCGTGAGGAATCGGCGTTTGTGCGGCGGAAGATATGATGTGCGGTGCGGACTTTTCGATGGACCGTCGGGCCACTTTCAATGAAAGTGACCGGTCCCTACCGTAAGTTGAAAATTGAAGAAACTGCATCCCCATCACCCTCCACGGCGCGCGGGAGCCAAGAAAAACATACGATTTAAGTTACGAAATCGAGGTATTCTCCACGGCGCGGGCGGGTAGGGTCTTGGAGGTGCCTAACCGCCCCAGAACGATCTTCTGATAGTTTGGACGGAGTAAACCGGCATCGCACCCTAAGCTCCAATCTGCAATTGTTTCCGTAGAAAGACGCATGCGCAGTCAAAACCGCACGCCGTCAATAAAAAATCCCCCGAAACAAACGCCACCACACCGTTGCACTCCCCGTCAGCGCACTGCACCTCGTCCGTATAAAAGTTTTGCGGAGATTTTTCAAAAGCGACCGTATCCCCTTTCCAAAAATTTCAACAAAACGATAAAGCTATATAATTATGAAAAAAGATTTACTGAAGATGGCCGATCTTTCTCAGGCGGAGCTGTTTGAGATTCTTGATCTGGCGGCAAAACTCAAGTATGAACGCAAGAATGGCATTGAGCATCCTATTCTCAAGGGACAGTCTCTTGGTATGATTTTCCAGAAGTCTTCCACGAGAACCAGAGTTTCCTTTGAAACCGGTATTTATCAGCTCGGCGGTCAGGCGCTGTTCCTCTCTCCCCGAGATTTGCAGATCGGACGCGGTGAACCGCTCGAAGATACCGCACGCGTGCTGTCCCGATACCTCAACGGCATCATGATCCGTACCTTCGCTCAGCAGGAAGTCGAAGACCTCGCGAAGTATGCGTCCATCCCGATCATCAACGGCCTCACCGACTACTGCCACCCCTGCCAGGTTCTCGCTGACCTGCTCACCATCCGCGAATTCAAGGGCGGTTTCGACGGCCTCAAGATGACCTACATCGGCGACGGCAACAATATGGCAAACTCCCTCATCGTCGGCGGTCTGCTTGCCGGTATGAAAGTCTCCATCGCATGCCCGAAAACTTACCAGCCCGACGAAAAAGTACTTGACTTTGCGAAAAATTATGGTAATATGTTTATGATGACCGAGAATGTCCTCGAAGCCGCTCAGAATTCCGACGTCCTCTTCACCGACGTGTGGGCCTCCATGGGTCAGGAAGACGAAGCCGCTGAGCGCCGCAAGATCTTCACCGGTTATCAGATCAACGCGGAAGTTATGGACGCCGCCAATAAGGACGCCATGGTTCAGCACTGCCTGCCCGCTCACCGCGGCGAGGAAATCACTGCCGATGTCTTCGAGGCTCACGCAGACGAAATCTTCGAAGAAGCTGAAAACCGCCTCCATGCCCAGAAGGCCGTCATGGTCAAGCTCATGGCGAAGGCATAACCCGCGAATTCCCATAATCTGGAGTACACTATCATGAATTTCCCGAAATCCCGTCCGAATTTTGCATCCCGGGTCACGGCCCTCGTCTTGTCGGCGGGATTTCTCGCTTTTTTCCCGGGATGCGCTCTCCGCGATCAGAATGTCGTTCCCGCAGTCCGCGCCGAATCTCCCGACCTCGGTGAAATGCTCACCGGATTTGCCCACGATACCATTCCCGGCGCTCCCATGCCTGCCGAACCTGCCGATTCTCCCGCTCCTCAGCCTGAGTTGAACGCCGTACTCGCACAGCCGGAGCGTCCCGTTTCCCCCGGAGCTGAGGAGTGGATTACCCGCTCCGGCGAAAAAGCGCGCGATGTCATCCTCACAGATGCCGAAATCGATGCACTCAACGCGAAAATTGCCGAAAACTGCCCCGCCGTCGTCGATATCGCCAATCCCCCGGCGACAATGGAAGGCTCGGCTGTCCGCGAAATGATCCGGAAATATTCCATGCCCGCGGGCGACAGATTCACGAGAAACGGCGAGTATATCGACGCATCGAAGCGGCAGAAAATCGAAGCCCGGCGCGCGGCGGACAGCGTTCCCGAAATTGTCACCGTGAAAAAGGCCGTCATCACCAACCGATGCGACCTCAAGGGCGTGCCGACGTCCATCGGATTCCATGCCTACGGCGACCGGCATTACAGCGGCATCCAGGAAACCGAGCTCATCACCGGATTCCCCGTGTGGATTCTCCACGAAAGCTCCGACGGCGCGTTTGTGTTTGTTCAGTCGTACTACTACGCCGGCTGGATCCCGTCCGAGTTCGCCGCACTCTGTACGGATGAGGAATTCTCTGCCTTCGCGAATCCCGGGCAGTATGTCACTGTCACCGCCACATCCGTCGATGTGAACGGCACGCGGCTTGACATGGGTGCGGCGCTTCCTTACGTCTCCGAGGACGAAACCGGGTTCACCGTGTCCGTTCCCGTGCGCGATGAGAGCGGAAATCTCACGCTTGCCGACGGAAATCTCGCGAAAACCGATGCCGTCTACGGTTCCCTGCCTTACACTATGGAAAATTACTATAATCAGGCGTTCGCTTTTCTCGGTACCCCGTACGGCTGGGGCGGATCGGACGGCGGCGTCGACTGCTCGGGCTTCGTCTGCGCGGTGTTCCGGTGCTTCGGGATCTACCTTCCGCGCAATACCGGCGAGCAAAGCAGATACAACGGCGAGATTGTGAACCTTGCCGGGCTGACAGCCGAGCAGAAACACGCCGCGTTCTCGTCACTTGACATCCCGTCGTCCGTTCACTGGGCGGGTCACGTCATGCTCTACCTCGGCGAGAAGAACGGCGCGCATTACGTCATCCATGCTCCGCAGGGCGGCGAGGTTGTCTCCGTCATGCAGCTGAATCTGTACAGCACGTTCATCTGCGCGGCAAAAATCCACTGAATCAAATTCTTATAACAAGATACACAAGTTCATGTCATTTCGGAGGAACTACTTATGAGCAGGAAGAACAAAATCATTGTCATGTCCGCCGACGCTCTGGTTGCGGATGATATGGAAAAGCTGAGTCAGATGCCGAATTTCAGAAAGTATCTCGCCGGCGGCTCCTGCATAAAGCACGTCAAATCCATCTATCCGACGATCACCTACCCCTGCCACACCACCATGGCGACCGGGTGCTATCCCGACCGTCACGGCATTCCCGGCAACCTCAAGTCCCCCTACAAGTACATCTCGAACCCGATTCCGTGGCTGTGGGAGCATGAATACGTGAAGGTTTCCGACATTTTCGACGCGGCGAAGGCGGCAGGACTGACCACGGCGGGCGTTTTCTGGCCCGTGACCGGCAATCACCCGTCCATTGACTGGAACATCGCCGAATACTGGACGCAGTCGAAGGATCAGACCCTCGCCGACGCGTTCCGCGAAATGGGCACCGCCGAGGAAATCATCCCGATCATCGAGAAGAATGCGCACCTCATGGTCGAGCGGAAGCATCCGCAATGCGACTATTTCATGCTGGCGTGCGCGTGCGACATGATCCGGGAATTCCAGCCCGACCTTTTTATGATCCATCCCGCGAACATCGACGGCGCGCGGCACGGAAACGGTCTCTTCGGCGATCACATTCAGAAGACCCTCGAGGACACCGACAAGTGGATCGGCGACCTGATGGAGGCAGCAATTGAATCCGGCAACGGCGACTGCACCAGCTTCGTGCTCACCTCCGACCACGGTCAGATGGACATCAAGCGCGTCATCAATCTCAACGTTTACCTCGCCGACGCCGGGCTGATCCGTCCGCGTGAAAACGGTGAGCCCGAATGGGATGCGTGGTGTCAGTCCGGAGGCATGTCCGCGTGCGTTTATCTCAGGGACAGGACCGACCGCGCGTTCTGGCAGAAGACGTACGATCTGCTCCGCCATATGTGCGACGAAGGCATCTACGGCATCAGCCGCGTCTATACTGCGGAAGAAGCTGTCGCGGAGGAACGGTTCGGCGGCGATTTCTCGTTCGTCGTGGAAACGGACAACTACACCGGCTTCGGCGACAAATTCACCCGTCCGGCTGTGACTGCGGCGAACAACGAGGACTACCGCAAGGGCAAGGCGACCCACGGCTATCTCCCGTCAAAGGGTCCGACTCCCGTGTTCTACGTCAAAGGTCCCGCGTTCAAGTCCGGTGTCGAGATCGAAAACGGCGTGCTCGTCGACGAGGCTCCCACGATTGCGGCGGCTCTCGGCGTAACCATGCCCGATACCGACGGCAGACCCGTGACCGAGCTCATCGCGGAATAATTTCACAAAATAACGCAAAACGCCCGTGATTCCGGCATTCCGGTTTCATGGGTGTTTTTGTATGTTCTGCACTGTTTTAATATATTTGTTTTGTATTTCTTCCATAAAGCGTTTTGGCAGTCTTCCATAAACTATTTTGTGAGTCTTCCATAAAGAATTTGTTTTCGCGAAATTCTAACAACTGGTATTTAATTGCCAATTATTGCACCGTATTTTCCGCATCCTTACGCGGCACAATAACCTCAAAACCGCAGAAGGAGCGATGTGAATTTGAAAAATCAGACGATTGTGCCGCCGCGGCGCGTTTTCATCCTGTCCGCCGGTTCCGTGGCGGGTCAGAAGGAAAAACAGGGTCCGCTCGGCAGGCTGTTCGACATTTCCGGGGACGACCGCTTCGGCAAGGACACCTGGGAAAAATCGGAAGCGGAGATGCAGCGGCTCGCGCTCGGACTTGCGCTGACAAAATCCGGGTTCAGAGAAGACGACATGGACGCCATGTTCGCGGGTGACCTCATCAATCAGTGCATCTCGTCGACCTACGGGCTATCGGCTTACCGGATTCCCTTCCTCGGGCTGTTCGGCGCATGCTCGACCTGTGCGGAAGGACTGCTCATCTCTTCCCTTGCGCTATCATCCCTCGACCGGTGCGCGGCGGTGACGTCCTCCCACTACTGTTCCGCCGAGCGGCAGTTCCGGTTCCCGCTTGAATACGGCGGACAGCGCCCTCCGACTGCGCAGTGGACGGTGACGGGCTCGGGCGCGTTCGTTCTCTCGGCTCTGGAACGGGACACTGACCGCGTGAGCGGGGATTTTATTCCGGAGATTGCCGAAATTCTGCCGGGATGCATCGTTGACCGCGGGATTTCCGACGCGAACAACATGGGTGCCGCCATGGCTCCTGCCGCCGCAGATACGCTCGAGCGGTATTTCAATGCCGGGCACAAACCGGAGGAATCCGATCTCATCGTCACGGGCGACCTCGGCATCGAAGGCTCGGAGATTCTCGTCGATCTGCTTGGCGCGCGCGGATTTGACATCAGCAGGAACCACACCGACTGCGGGAAGATGATTTTTGAACCAAACTCGTCGGACACCCACGCGGGCGGATCGGGATGCGGGTGCAGTGCGGTCGTTCTGGCGGCTGACCTTCTCGAAAACGTGAAATCCGGCGTGCTGTCGGACATTCTCTTCCTCGGAACGGGTGCGCTGATGAACACACTCGCGCTCAATCAGGGGCAGACGATCCCGGGAATCGCGCATCTCGTACGCATCCGTGGGACGAAAAAATCACAGATCGGAGGAAAAGTGCATGATGCTTGACTATCTTCGCGCGTTTCTCGTCGGCGGGCTTCTCTGCTCGTTCGCGCAGATTCTCATCGACCGGACGAAGCTGACACCGGCGCGGATTCTCGTCGCATACGTCGTCGCGGGCGTGATTCTCGGTGCGCTCGGCGTTTACAAACCGCTGGTTGAATTTGCAGGTGCGGGTGCGACGGTTCCGCTGACGGGATTCGGGTACCTGATCTCAAAAGGCGTAAAGGAAGCGGTGCTCTCCGACGGACTGCTCGGTGCGATGACGGGAGG
>JAFUQY010000252.1 GCA_017472105.1 Clostridia bacterium
ACCCCGTGGAAACTGATCCTGTTGAGACTGATCCCGTGGAGACTGATCCTGTGGAAACTGATCCCGTGGAAACTGATCCGGTAGAAACTGATCCTGTGGAGACTGACCCTGTGGAAACCGATCCCGTAGAAACTGATCCCGTTGATACTGATCCCGTGGAAACCGATCCCGTAGAAACTGATCCTGTGGAAACCGATCCCGTGGAAACCGATCCCGTGGAAACCAAACTGCTGGAAACCGAGCCTTCGCCTTACGAGACGGTTTACATCTCCGGGAAGATTTTCGAAACGCTGCCGGCGGAGACCGAGCCCGAGGAAACCGAGATCGAACCGGTTGAAATTCCCGAAGAGGACGTTCCGCTTGCTGAGCTTCCCGAAGAAACCGAGCCGGAAATCGAGCTTCCCGATGAAGAAGTTCCGCTCACCGATGTGCCCGATGAAACCGTTCCCGATACCGGTGACACCGATCTGTGGTACACCATCGCAGGATTTTCCGCGTTCGCACTGGCGGGCATGCACATTTACGATATGAGAAAAAAGAAGGAACAGGATGCCTGATTCCGAACCGTAATAACGGATGGGAACGAGTTGTGAGGAAATGCTCTGACAGCTCGTTCCTGTCATGTCTGCGAAATTTGAGAAAGGAGGAACCGCATTGCTGAAGAAAATCGTCAGACGCGCGCTTGTGCTGCTGTTCCTCGTCGGAGTCGGCGGAATTGCCGTGCAGAATCTGAGCTATCTTCTCGCCGAGCGTGCCCATGCCGAAGCGGAAGCCCTCGCGGGTGTGACCATGCCGGTAATCGCGGAAACCGAAGCGGAAACTGTCCCGGAAACGGAAACTGCCGAGACTGAATCCGAAACTGAGCCGGAAACGGAACCCGAAGTCCCTGAGACTGAGCCTGAGACCGAAACTGAGACGGCAGTTTCTGAAACCGAAGCTCCCGAGACGGAGACGGAAACCGAAACCCAAGCTCCTGAAACGGAACCTGAGACCGAAACCGAAGTTCCCGAAACGGAACCCGAAACCGAAACCCAAGCTCCTGAAACGGAACCCGAGACCGAAACCGCACCTCCCGAGACGGAACCCGCCGAGACCGAACCGGAGATTGACGAATACGCACAGCAGCTTCTCGCGACCGATCTTGCACCGCTCCGCGAGAAAAACGACGACGTCATCGGATGGATCGCCGTTCCCGGAACGTACATCTCCTATCCGCTCATGCAGGGTGAGGACAACACGCATTATCTCTACTACTCGTGGGAAGGCTGGTGGAACTGGTCGGGCTCGATCTACCTTGACTACCGCTCTTCATCGGACTTCACCGACTTCCACTCCATCATCTACGGTCACCGCATGAGCAACGACACCATGTTCAATGCGCTGAAAAACTTCGCCGATCCCACGTTTGCGGCAGAAAATCCGTCCGTGTACATCCTCACCGAAGACGGGGTGCGCCGGTATGACGTCTTTGCCGCGTACGAAACCGCAGTCGACGGCACGCACAGCTACCGGCTCGGACTGGAGAAGCCGGAGGATCAGCAGAAATTCATCGACTACTGCCGGAGAAATTCCGCAATCAGTACGGATCTTGCACCGAGCAGTGAGGACGGCGACCGCATTCTGACCCTCTCGACCTGTGCTGTCTCCGGCGACATGGACTACCGCTGGGTCGTGCACTTCGTTCTGGCATATGAAGAACTCCCGAAAGAATAAAATCCGCTGACCGGACATTCCCACCCGGTACGGCGGATTCTTTTTGCGTATTCACAGCCTTCGCTTCATCTGATCGGGATTTTCAGCGTACGCGAGCGCGTTTTCCGCAGTGATCTTCCCGTCCTGATACAGGCTGAGGATGGACTGATCCATCGAAATCATGCCCTCTGCCGCAGACGACGCGATCACGGCGGGAATCTGGTGGGTTCTTCCCTCCCGGATCAGGCTTCGCACCGCGCTGTTCATGACCATGATCTCGAACACGGGGAGCAGGGTGCCGTCCTTCGCCGGGATGAGCTGCTGGGAGATGACCGTGTGCAGAACCGACGCGAGCTGGATGCGGATCTGACTCTGCTGTTCAGCCGGAAACACGTCGATGACGCGGTCGATGCTGGTGACACATCCGCTGGTGTGCAGGGTCGCAAATACGGTGTGTCCCGTCTCGGCGGCGGTCATGGCAACCTTCACGGTCTCAGCGTCGCGCATTTCCCCGAGCAGAATCACGTCCGGTGCCTGCCTGAGACACGCGCGCAGTCCGGAGATGCAGTCCTCTGTGTCGATGGCGATCTCGCGCTGGCTGATGATGCTTCTGTCGTTGCGGTGCAGAAACTCGATCGGATCCTCCAGCGTCACCACATGGCACGCACGGGTGTGGTTGATCCGGTCGACGATGCACGCCTGCGTGGTGGATTTGCCGCTCGCCGCCGTTCCCGTACACAGGACAAGCCCGTGGGAAATTTCCGCGAGCTTCATGATCCGTTCGGGAATGCCGATTTCGCGGTAATCCGGGATGCTGAAGGACACAATCCGGATCACAGCCGCCTCCGAGCCGCGCTGACGGTAGGTGCTGACGCGGAACCGCGCAAGTCCCGGCACGGCAAAAGAAAAATCGTCGTCTCCGCGCGTCCGGAAGGAATCCCGGCTCCGCTCTGCCATTTCATACAAGCTCCCGATGAGGCGCTCCGTGTCGGGTGGTAAGAGTCTGCCGCCGTCCATGTGGCACAGCTGACCGCGGATCCGACAGCTTGCGGCACTTCCCGCGACAACGAACACATCCGACGCACCGCGCTCCACTGCCGTCTCAAGGTATCCAAGCATTTCAGTCATGTTTCTTCTCCGTTTATCATCGTTCCGTCCCACACCGCTGTGGTTCCATCCGTCTTTCGGTCAACGACGGTAATCTGCCGCCATGCGAGGACGGTATATCCGCCGTTTTCATCCATCCCGACCGTGACTTCAAGCACGCGGGAATCCGTGACGGGACAGGTGTAGGTGTATCGGTTTCCGTTCCGGGTCACGCCGTCCGGGCACTTTCCTTCGCGCAGCATGGCGAGGATTTCGTGCGCTCTGACCTCGGCGTGCAGTGATGCGGCAGTCTGCTGTGCATAGCGTTCGGACGAATCCCATCCGGCTTTTACGCGGCTCAGCGTCAGAAGTGAGAGCACCGTCAGGCACAGCACGGCCAAAATCACGAGAAGCGATGCCGCGCCGAACATTTTATGTTTCATCGTCCATGCCTCCCGTCTGCCATGCGGCGGGTACCGTGAAAATCACATCTTCCTCCGCATCGCGCACCGTAATCACGGCTTTCCCGAGGTATTCCGATTCCGTCGGCACAGGCTCCGCAGTCAGCACATACGCGCCGCCGTCGGGTGTGACAGTCCAGTTTTCGTCATAGCGGATCACCCAGCAGCCGTCAGTCACAGCACCGCCGTACGTTCCGCATGCCGCATCCAAGTCCCCGGCGCAATACCCGAGCATCTCCGCGGCGTTCCGTGCCTCCGTGACACAGCGATCCCGCGCGGTGTTTTCCGCTGACATCCGTCCGCTGAGCGCGAAAATCCGCAGACAGATCCCGGCGGCAAGGGCAAACACAGCGATCATGACGGCAATCTCAATCAGAATCAGCGTTTCCTTCCGTTTCATCCCGCCGCTCCTTTCCGCCTGCCGCGCAGATTGTATTGTATAACAACCGTTTCACCGTCCGCTGTCAGCTCAGCCGTCAGAAGTCCGTCCTCATCCGAGGGAACAAACGCATCCAGCGGCAGGAGTTTTTCACCGGCGTCCGGCTCCAGTTCCACATCCGCTTCGCAGAACAGCTCCCTCAGGTATCCGTCATAGCAGTAGACCCGCGTCAGGTATGCCGTTCCCTCATGCGTTTCGGTAAATTCGAGTGCCGCAATCCCGCAGAACGCGCCGACGGAGACATTCTGTGCCTGATCCAGCCGCATGTTCACGTACTGCACCGCGGTTCTCAGGGTTCTTCCCTCCTGTTCGCGCGCCGTGAGCCGTCCGGTGATTTCCGCTCCGCTGTACAGGACATGCAGAAGAAGCACCGAGAGCACGGCAAACAGAAGCACGGGAACAATCACAGTCATCGTATGTTTTCTATTCATCGAGCGCCACCACCGTTATCTCCGGCATCAGGTTGTCGGCAATTGCTTCGTAGAACACCGCGTACCGGCTCTCATCCACAGTGACGCCGTAATGCTCCGCGAGATATGCGAAATCCGGCGGGTAGAATCCTTCCGCGGCATAGCACGACACGGCGGCAAAGCGGCATGCGTCCTCAATCTGCGCGAGCTTTTGTGCACGGTGCGCGTCCGAGATCCCCTCCGTCATCGCGGCAAATACGATCAGCACGAGGACAACGGTCAGGGGATACAGCAGCGTTTTCAGTATCATCCGCAGTTTTTTCATCAGCGTCACCCGATCAGGTTCATCAGCCCCGTCATGGGAAGCATCACGCCGAGCAGAACACCGCCGATGAGGAGGGACGAAATCAGCACCAGCACCGGCTCGATCCGTGAAACTGCCCGCTCGAGTGCGTCGTCCGCGTCTTTCTCAAGGCGTCGTGCAATCTCCAGTGCGGCACGTTCTGCGGCTCCGCTCATCGCGGCAAGTCCGAGCAGGCGGCATTCCGATCCCGGCAGAAGTCCGGTTTTCTCAGCGGCGTCGGCGAGGGATTCCCCGTCCCGGATCCGGCTGACACAGTCACGGCATTTTTCCGCACTCTCCATGTGATTCTTAAAAAGCAGACCCGCCGTCTCCACCGCCTCCTCCGCTGTCAGTCCGCTTGCCGATGCCATGTACAAAGCCCGTGCAAAGTGGGCGGTGTGCAGTTTTCCGGCAAGCTTCGTCCTGTTCAGCCGTACACTGAGCCAATCCCGGCATCCCGGAGACATGAACAGTACAAGCGCACCGGCTGCGGCAAGTCCGACGACAGCAAGCAGAACGGGCAGAGCGGCGCTGAAAATCACACCCGGCAGCTGCAAATCCCCGCCGAAGGATGCGTAAACCTCGTCAAACACCGGCACAACCTTCCAGAGAAGCACCGCGATCACTGCCAGCATCACGAAGAGAAGCGTGCACGGATACAGAACCGCGGAACGGATCCGCCGTGCGGTGTTTTCACGGAAGGTGTAGTAAT
Source organism: Clostridia bacterium (assembly GCA_017472105.1). Next base: position 5,144 of record JAFUQY010000252.1, read on the forward strand.
CCGCAAGTGCGTTCAGGGATTCCTCGAGCCGGCCGGTTTTCTCGCCGATTTTCAGCATCGCGGTCATCTCCTGCGGGAATTGTCCGGTTTTCTCAGCGGCATCGGACAAAGGCAGGCCGGTAAAAACGTGCTCCGCCATTTCCGTGAGGCAATCCGACAGCTCTTTTTCCTCCTGTGCGATGAGGGTGAGGCTGTTTCCGATGTCCCCTCCGGCGTGCAGGAACAGTGCCAGCTCCAGACAGAGCATCGAGAGCGCGCCGTCGGTCAGTTTTTTGTGTTTCATAGGCATTCTCCCTTGCATTCCGGGGATGTCAGTACAAATATTTCGCCGTGTAGTTGGTACCGTCGCCGATGTAGTCCATGATCGCCTGACTGCGGTTGGCAGAGGACGCAAACGTCGGGTCCATTCTCTGCCACGATGTGCCGTCAAAGCGGATCACGCCGTCAATCCAGCCTTCTTCCTCCGACCAAACGCTGATCCACGCGTGGTAGGTCTTTCCGGCGTATCCGACGACGAGCTTACACGGGACGTTCTGACTGCGCAGCATTCCTGCCATCAGCGCGGCGTAATCGAAGCAGATGCCCTTTTTCTCCGCCAGCACTGCATCCAGCACCGGGAGGTATCCGCTCTTCACCGACGCGGCTTTTTCTTTATCGTAGGTCAGCGTCTCCGTCACAAAATCGTAGACCGCGCCGACTTTATCGAGGGTGTGCTCCATTCCATCGGTCAGCTCGGCGGCTTTTTTCACCGTTTCGGGAGCCGATGCATAATCGACATACTGATTCGGGTACAGAAACGGCAGAAATTCACTCTTCAGCGTCACCGCAATCTTCCCGCTGATGACGGCGGCGTACTTCGAATCCACGGCGTTGATGTACACAGTCACCGTGTAGTCTCCGTCGCCTTCCGCAAACGGGAACACCGCCCACTCGCCGGCTTTGAGGTTGTAGGTGTACGTGACCGCGGGGCCTTTCACCTGTGCTTTCAGACGTTTGTCCGTCTCCGCCGTGTAACGCACCATGACGTATCCGTCCGCGGCATTGGAGTAGTCGATGACGGCGTCCGCGTTCTGCTTTACGGCGATTCCCGGTGCATTTGCCGTGAGAAGTGCCGTTTCCGGTGCGGGTGAATCCGCCAGTGCGACCGCTTCGTCCTCGATGACGACAGTTTCCATGGGGCGCACATCGGTGTATATCGTATCCCCTGCGGCGCATCCGGTCAGAAATCCCGCCAGAACCAGGGTGAGCCAGAAATTTTTCTTCATTATATTACTTCCTCCGTAGTCTCATTCGACCGCATCAATGCCCTGCACGGCATAGTCGATCCGGATGGGTGTGTGAGGGTATTTTTTCATATAGGAATCCGTCAGTCTCAGGCAGACCTTCAGACTGTCGTCGTAACCCGCATGGGGCAGCATGACGGCGATTTGGGACGCACTGCACCGAGTCACCATGTCGCCCTTGCGCAGGGACTTGCAGATATGCGCTTCGAGATTGTCCATTGCCGTCTCCAGACTACGGCGCGTGAGCTCCTTATCCAGCCTTCCGCTGACGCTGAGCAGTGCGACATGAACCGCCTCGCCGCTCCGTGCAAGAACCCGTGCCTGTGCCTGATAGACGTTGCGGAAGAAATCGAAATCGCAGAGAAGCGCACCCGACACCGGTCCCGTCTCCTGCAATTGTTCCCGCAGAGCTTCGGGAGTGACGGTGTGTCCGTTGACGGTACGCAGAGCTTCCCGGTAGAGCGCGCGGCTTTCCTGATCGGGCATCACGCCGAACTCCGACAGAAGCAAGCGGCTCATGTCCTCGTAAACGGCGATCACTTCCGTGCGTCGGTTCAGGGCAAGCAGGCTCCGCATCATGAGCTGATACAGCACCTCCTGCGAAGAATCCGTCTTCAAGGCACTGCGGCAGAGCGTCACGCACTCCTCATACCGCGACTCCGTTTCCAGACGGCTGACTGCATCCTGAACGGCGCGGAGATAGAGATTCTGATAATACGCAGCCACCGGGATGACCCACGCCTCGGACGCCTGCATCGCGCAGAACGTGCCGGTGTACAGGCTCAGGGCATCGAGAATCTGTTCCGTGGATGCCGTGGACGCCAGTATTTCCTCAAACCGCTCCGCGTCGACTTCCATGACGACATCGGGATTCCATCCGTAGCCGCCGTCACGGTACTGTAAGAGGGTGTGTCCCATGTCCTCTCCGAGCCGGTTCAGAGCCGAACGCACCCGATGCACGGCAGTTTTGAGAGCACCGGAGCCGTTTTCGTCCATGTGCAGGAGGGAAATGAGCTCATCCGCCGGGACAATCCGCCTGCGGTGATGCAGAAGATAGGAAAGAAGCACCCATACCTGCCCTGCCCGCCCGGATTCGCAGCCGATCTGCGCGTCGCCTATTGCGAGTGTCAGGCTCCCGAACATGCGGACTTTCAGTGTGATCCGTTCCATTGCCGCTCCCTCCAAAAAATCGTGATATATCATAATTGTACGATATCGACGTCCTCCTGTCAACAGGTTTTCGGAAATTTTGGTTTTCGATTGCAATCCGGCGCACGGGTGTGCTATAATGGATTCAGAAAAATTCCGCGAAAGGAACCAAACTCCATGACAAGAACCGATTTCACCGTCCGCGGCGGCGTGTACATTCTTGAAAACGTCACCCTCGCCGACGGGATGTATCTCTCCGTGCGTTTTTCCGGCGTGTCCGGCTGTTCCCGTATCGACATTGCCGCGGATGCCCCGGAAAACACCATTCTGACCATGTCCGTCATCGGGTATCACGGATTCCCGGAGAAGGACATCGCACACGTTCAAATCCACGTTCTCTCCGGTACTCACACGCTGTATCTCAGGCCGCGCCCGGGCATGACAATCACCGCCGTGGAGCTGAACGAAGAAAATCCCGTGCCGGAATATGTCCCTGTTCCGGAAGAAGCCCTCGTTGACATGCAAGCCTCCACATGGGCGGCGACGGATGAACTTGGCAGAAAGATCGCCGACACCGAAGACGTGCGCGGATACCGTCCCGACCGCAAAGTCGGCATTTTCTACTGGTCATGGCGCGACGCACACTCCGCTCTGGAACCCGTGAATGTGTCAAAAATCATGCAGGAGACGCCGGGTGCCGAATACAACGAAAACCATCCCGCATGGGGTGAGAACCGGCGCACACAGGCATTCTGGAACGAGCCCCTGTACGGCTACTACCTCAACCGCGACCCGTATGTCATCCGCCGTCATGCCGTACTTCTCGCGGACGCAGGTGTGGACATGATTATGTTCGACTGCACCAACGGCTCCCTCGTCTGGAAGGAATCGTACGAACCCATTCTCGAAGGTTTCCGCGCCGCACGGGCAGACGGCATCAACGCGCCGAAATTCGCCTTCATGCTCAACTTTGCACCGTTCGGAACGAGTGAGGACATGCTCCGCGCGCTGTATCAGGATATCTACTCCGTCGGAAAGTACCGCGATCTGTGGTATCTCCACGACGGCAAGCCGCTGATTATGGCGTATCCCGAATGCCTCCCGGAAACGGGCACATGCGATGCCGATACCGCACTCCTTGACGAAATCCGCGCGTTCTTCTCCTTCCGGCCCGGTCAGCCATCGTACGGATACGGTCCGACCGAGACGCGGATGTGGGGCTGGCTTGAGAAATATCCCCAGCACAAATTCGGTCAGCGCGCGGACGGAACATGCGAAATGATGACCGTCGGCGTGGCACAGAACTGCAATGACGAGCTGATCTGCACGTATTTCAACAACCGCGGCACCTACGGCAGAAGCTACACGCACGAGTTCGGACACAAGCTCCTTGACGAAACCTCGTACAAATACGGCTACAACGTGCAGGAGCAGTGGGACCGTGCCATCGACTGCGACCCGGACTTCATTTTCGTCACCGGATGGAACGAATGGATCATGGGACGCTGGCACGAACCGTGGGTGAAGGATCCCGACAGCACCCAGCTCGCCTTCGTGGATCAGTTTGACCTCGAGCACAGCCGGGACATCGAACCCGACCGCGACGGCATCCGCGACACCTATTACCTCCAGCTCTGCGCGAACATCCGGCGGTACAAGGGTGCATTCCCACGGCAGATCCCGTCCGCGCCGAAGACAATCCGCACGATCGAAGATTTCGCGGATGTTCAGCCCGTCTACCGGAGCGCAAAGGGCACAACGCTCCACCGCGACTGCCGCGGCTTCGGCTCGACGCACTACGAAAACACCACCGGACGGAACAACATCGTCACGGCAAAGGTGGCTCGGGATGACACTTCCGTTTACTTCATGGCGGAATGCGCGGAGGAGATCACGGAAAAATCCGGCGTGAACCACATGACGCTGTACATCAATCTCACCGGGGATGACACAACCGGATGGGAAGGATACGATCTTGCCGTCAGCCGTGCAGAAGGAAGTGACGGTCAGGTTCCCGTGGAGCAGTACGGCAGAACCGGATTTGAGACCGTGATGCACATCCCGTACACGCAGTCCGGCAGAACGATCGTCTACACCCTGCCGCGCTCCCTGTTCGGTGAGAA
>JAFUQY010000253.1 GCA_017472105.1 Clostridia bacterium
TACTGCCTCGACATCAACGACTTCACCTTCGGTTCCCACAGATCCCACGGTGAAATCCTCGCGAAGGGTCTTTCCTCCATCAACAAGCTCGAAGACAACGAAATTTACGACATCATGCAGGAGTTCCTCGGCGGCTCCATCCTCAGCGTAGTTGAGAAGAACAACAACACCGGCAAGATCAAGGACCTCGCGAAGGACTTCCTTCTCTACGGCGCGCTCGCTGAAATCTTCGGCAGAGTCACCGGCTTCAACAAAGGTCTTGGCGGCTCCATGCACGCGTTCTTCATTCCCTTCGGTATTTTCCCGAACAACGCAATCGTAGGCGGTGCGGCTCCCGTTGCTCTCGGTGCGGCTCTTTACAAGAGATCCAACCACAAGAAGGGTATCGTTGTTGCCAACTCCGGTGACGGTGCGCTCGGACGCGGTCCCGTTCTCGAATCCCTCAACTTCTCTTCCATGGATCAGATCACCAAGCTCTGGGGTATGGACGGCAAGTATTCCGACGGCGGTATGCCCATCCTCTTCAACGTATTCAACAACTTCTACGGCATGGGCGGTCAGACGATGGGTGAAACCATGGGCTTCGGCAATCCCGCAAGACTCGCGGCAGGCTTCAATCCCACCCAGATGCACGCCGAAAAGGTCAACGGCTACGACCCGCTCGCAGTCATCGACGCCACCACCCGCAAGAAGGAACTTCTCGTGAACGGCAGCGGTCCCGCATTCCTCGAAGTTGCGACCTACCGTGTATCCGGTCACTCCCCGTCCGACTCCTCCACTTACAGAACACAGGAAGAAATCGAAGCGTGGAAGGAAGCATGCCCGATCGCCGCTTACCGCGCTAAGATGATCGCCGGCGGCATTGCATCCGAAGAAGAATTCGCTGCAATCGACGAAGAAATCATCGGCAGAACCACCAAGATCATCAAACTCGCAATTGACGACGAAATCTCTCCCAGAATGGATCTCTCCAAGGATCCCGAGATGATTTCCTCCATCATGTACTCCAACAACCACGTCAAGTCCATGGATCCCACCCGTGAACCCGACGTTCTCATGCCCAAGGAAGAAAACCCGAGAGTCAAGCAGCTGGCAACCAAGGCTCGTTACGCTTACGATGAAAAGGGCGAAATGATCCCCAAGATGAAGCTGTTCGGTCTCCGCGACGGTCTGTTCGAAGCAATTCTCGATAAGTTCTACGAAGACCCCACCACCATCGCATACGGCGAAGACAACCGTGACTGGGGCGGCGCATTTGCCGTTTACCGCGGTCTTACCGAAGCACTTCCCTACCACAGATTCTTCAACGCTCCCATTTCCGAATCCGCAATCGTCGGTTCCGCTGTCGGTTACGCAATGGCAGGCGGCCGTGCGATCGTTGAGCTCATGTACGCTGACTTCATCGGCTGTGCGGGCGACGAAATCTTCAACCAGCTGTCCAAGTGGCAGTCCATGTCCGCAGGTATCCTCAAGATGCCCGTTATTCTCCGCGTTTCCGTCGGTTCCAAGTACGGCGCACAGCATTCTCAGGACTGGACCGCACTCTGCTCCCACATCCCAGGTCTCAAGGTATGCTTCCCTGCTACTCCCTACGACGCAAAGGGGCTCATGAATCAGGCGCTCAACGGCACCGACCCCGTTATCTTCTTTGAATCCCAGAGAATTTACGACGTCGGCGAACAGGTCCACGAAGGCGGCGTTCCCACCGATTACTACGAAGTCAACATCGGCGATCCCGATATCAAGCGCGAAGGCTCCGACGTGACCATTCTCACCATCGGTGCGGTTCTCTACCGTGCACTGGAAGCTGCAAAGAAGCTCGAAGCAGACTACGGCATTTCCGCTGAAGTCATCGACGCACGCTCCCTCGTTCCGTTCAACTACGAAAAGGTCATCGAATCCGTCAAGAAGACCGGCAAGATCGTCATCGTCGGCGATGCAGTAGACCGCGGTTCCATGATGCGCGATATGGCGTCCAACATCACCGAAATGGCGTTCGATTACCTCGATGCACCGCCCGCAGTATTCGGTTCCCGCAACTGGATCACGCCCGCGTTCGAGCTGGAAAAGTACTACTTCCCGCAGGCTGACGGCATCATCGACGTTATCCACGAAAAGCTCATGCCCATCCCGGGTCATGTGACCAAGTACAACGAAACCGAACTGGAACACATCGACCGCGCGAAGAAGGGTGTATAACCGGTCGGTAAAACGAACATAACTCCATAAATACAA
>JAFUQY010000254.1 GCA_017472105.1 Clostridia bacterium
CACCGTGTCCGTCCCCGACCTGCAAAAGCAGATTGACGCCCTCTCGAAGGAACTGCGCGAGACGGACACTGCGATTCAGGCGGCAAACTGGACGACGGAGCTGATCTGACGGAATACGGTATAAGATTTCACACAGCGTAAGATTTACGCGAAGGTAACGGAAAACGGGCGAGCGGCATCTCAGATGCATGAGAAGGATGCATCAACATTATGGCAGCGCGCGGGCGGCGTGTGGTTCGACTCCACTTTACAGACAGATACGCCGGCAATGTTACACCCGCACAGTCAATGCGCACCTTTACTACCGCGCCGCTGGCGTTTTCCGCGAGGGAGGGCATGGGGATTTTTATAAGTGAAAAGGTAAGAGTGAAGAGGTAAGAGGTGAGGTAAATTTCCTTCGGAAATTGATTGATTGAAAGGGTGCGAGGGGTTCGTTCGGTCTGCACCAATCTCTATTATCTCTTATCTATTCAATCTTATCTCTTATCTTAGAAAAAGCGCGGCGTACCGCTAATTGGGAGAGAATCCCATGCGATACGCCGCTTTTTTCATTGGGTGCTGGTTACCTCATCGCGCTTTTTCGCTTAGTTGCAGCAGCTGCAATTGAGGATGAGGAGAAGCAGGACGATGATGATGATCCACGCGAGGGTGTCGTTTTCAAAGAAGTTGCAGAAGCATCCCATGATAAACCTCCGGGCTGTGTTCAGCCGTATTTTGAATTCGAGCGTCGGGAGACCCTGCCGGATTTCCTCTGCTCTGGTATCATGGTATGCGGGATTGCCGGAGTTGGTGAATGGGAATTTTCGCGGAATGCATAATCATAATAAAACCGTCCGTCAGCGGAATGCACCCCAAATCCCGTAGGGGACGGCTCCCATCGGTATCCTTATGCATCATTCCAATATCAATTCATCCGATTCCAGAAATTCCTGTGCCTGGAGGGTGCTCTGGACGGAGACGTCCTTCTTTGCGCCGCACTGCCTGCATCTGATGCGGATGAAGCTGTCGTGGATTTCGACCTCGTAGTCTCCCTCATCCGGACAGTTGCAGCGGATTGCGCCTTCTTCGGCAAGCTCGCGCACGACGTACATGACGATATCGGCAATCTGCGGGTCGGCAAGCTCGAGATTTTCGCCGCGGCTCTGCGTGAGCGTCTCAAACGGAGTATCGCCGAGCATCTCCAACAGCTCCTTCTCGGACTCGGCAACGGCTGCCTGCACCTTATCCTGCTTGCCGATGAAGCAGATATCCACGCCGGAATAACTGCACGGCAGGCGGAAAATCTCCTTGTCGAAGAACATCGAAGAGGAAATCATATAGCTGTGCGGCGTCGGGCAGAGGAAACAGGGCACGTTCAGGCGGATTTTCTTGTCCTTCGTGTAGACGATTTCCATTTCGGAGCCGCCGCAGGGACATTTCAGCCGGATCATATCGGCGGTGAGCGCGAAAATGCCGACCATGGACATCACGGACGCGCCGCATTCCGGGCATCGGTAGGCAACGGTGGTTTGTTTATGTTCGAGTACCATAGAGGTTATGCCTTTCTTGTGTGGTTTTGGGGTGGGTGGGTTCGTGGGTGTTGGGTTGCGGTGTACTGTGCAGAGCCTCATCCACCACCGCATTTTCTTTGAAAATACGGCGGTCCCCCTTCCCCATTGCGTTCTTGCAGCTTAAATTTCCAGTGCGTGCAGGGGAAGGCTTCTTCAACTTTTCGTTCCGCAGCACGAATCGGATGTCAGGCGTAATTTACTGTAAACCGCATAATACCATACGGCGCTGCTGCGGGGCTTGAAACACAGGATGCCTTCCCCCGCACATATTGACGATTTCAGACCGCCAAACGCTGTGGGGAAGGTGGCACGATTTTTCTGAAAAAATCGTGACGGATGAGGCGTGAATCCGTTATTTCTATCTTATTCCCCCGTATTATACCACAAATTCCCGCAATTTGCAACAACATTACGCTCTTTCTTGTATTTCTCCCGCGATTGTGGTATAATAACCTCACGATTTTACTGGATTTCACCGAAAGGAGACACACGATGCGGTTTGTGCGGGACGAATACCGGGTTTATCTCTCTGTGACCGAGCTGGCGGCGTATGCGTATCAGCGGGAGAACGTGCGGGTGATGACCGAAAAATTCGGGTTTGTGCGCGTGAATGCGGACTCGGACGGAATTCCCTCCGAATTTGACGTCGCCGAGACCTCCCTCTCACCGGTCGAGCACGGCACATCTCTGCATCACGCGTATGAGACCGATGCCGTTTCCGAGCCGGGTGTGACGACGGAGGTTCCGCTGGAATTGTCCGTATTCTCGGGCGAGTATTCCGTGTGCGTGCAGGGGTTTGCCGATAGTATCTCCTTTGACGGCAGAAATCATACCGTCGAGGAAGTGAAGACCCTTGCCTCCTTCCCGCGCGGGCTGACTCCGTTTTCCGATCCGGCACATTTCGCGCAGGCTGCCATCTACGCGCATCTTTACGCCGAGCGGTATGAGCTTCCGCTGGTCTTCGTGAAGCTGACGTTTCTGAGACGTTCCGACGGCGAGCGGATTTCGTTTGCCGCACCGTTCACGCGGATTGCGCTTTCCCGGATGTTTGAGTCGCTTCTCGCACGTGCGCATCCGTTTATTGAGGTTTTCGCGCGGCGGATGACGGATTTCCCGGAGCAGGCGAAGAAAATGCCGTTTCCCTACCGTTCCATCCGCGGCGGGCAGACGAAGTTCATCCAGCGGGCGTATTCCGCGATGAAGCACGGGCACAATCTTCTCGTATCCGCGCCGACGGGCATCGGGAAAACCATGTCCTCGCTCTTCCCGGCTGTCAAGGCACTCGGCGACGGGATTGCTGACCGCGTGTTCTACCTGACGGCGAAGACCGTGACGGGTCGTGCGGCTCTCGATGCGGCGGCGCTTTTGCAGAAACATGTGCCGGAGCTGCGATGCGTGATGCTCCTCGCGAAGGAACAGATGTGTCCGTCGAAAAAGGAGATGCCCGAGCTCAGCTCCTCTCTCCGGTGCCGGATGTGCGAGAAGACCGACAGCATCACGGATGACCTCGGACGGACGTACATTTCCTACCGCGAGAGGGAGCTTGCCGCGCTGACTTCCCTGCTGATGCGGGACGAGAGACTCTACACCACGGAGAGCATCGTGAAAACTGCGGCGGAGCACCGGGTATGCCCGTACGAGCTCGCGCTGGATCTCTCGGAGCACTGTCCGCTGATCGTGTGCGACTACAACTACGTCACGGACGAGAGAGTGCGGCTGCGGCGGTATTTCAAGGACGTTTCGCGCGGAGAGAAGTACATTTTCCTCTTTGACGAAGCGCACAACCTGCCCGACCGGGTGACATCCGCCTATTCCGCGGTGCTTGAGCCGTCCCTGCCGGATGCGCTCTCGGCTGTTGCGGCGCGGGAGCTACTCGGAGACGGGGATTTTCTCGCGCTGACGGAGGAGTTTTCCCGTTCCCTCGCGAAATGCCGGCGGATGTGCACGGAAAGCGAGTACCTGATGCATACCGATGACGGCGAGGAAATCCCATGCGGCTATTTTGAAGGCACGGAGATTCCGGCTCACCTCGCGCAGTCGGCGGAAAGGCTGGCGAAATACATCGGGAAGCTGATCCGCGACGGCAGTGAGTTCACGGAGGTACTTGATCCGTTGTATTCGGCTCTGTCGCGCGCGGTGTCGGTGGTGCCGTTCTTTGATGAGAAATTCCGCTTCTTCGCACACCGCGAGGGAGAGCGCGTGACGGTGGAGCTTCTGTGCATCGACCCGTCCGGGATGATTGAGAAGATGATTTCGCCCGCCGTCTCAACGGTGATGTTTTCGGCAACGCTCTCGCCGATGGACTACTACCGCGAGGTAACCGGTCAGCGGCACGGGGAGACCCTCGAGCTGGATTCGCCGTACGAGCGGGACAATCTCTGCCTGATCGCATACGACGGCATCAGCACGCGGTACAGCGACCGGAAAGCCACGGCTGAGGACTGTGCGGAGATCATTGCGCGGTGCGTTGAGGCGCGGGAGGGCAACTACATGGTCTACTTCCCGTCTTACGATTATATGAAGCGGGTTGCGCGGCGGTTCCGTGACATCATGCCGGATGCGCCGATGATTTTACAGAAGCCGGGGATGTCCTTCGGCGAGCGGGAACGGTTCATCCGGCTGTTCCGGAGTCAGAAGCGTGCGATTGTCGGGTTCTGCGTGCTCGGCGGGATGTTCTCCGAGGGCATAGACCTTGCCGGCGAGAGTCTGATCGGGTCGATCATCGTGGGAACCGGGATGCCGCAGCTCTCAGCGGAGCAGAACATCATGGCGGCGTACTATGACGAAAAAACCGAGCGCGGGCATGAGTTCGCCTACGTCTGTCCGGGGATGAACAAGGTTCTGCAGGCGGCGGGCCGTGTCATCCGGAGTGAAGACGACCGAGGCGTGGTGCTCCTGATCGACGACCGCTATGCCGAGCCGTCCATGCGGTGTCTGTATCCCCGTCACTGGCGGCACATGCGGTTCACAGCCGACCCGGATTCCCTGACGGCGATGCTGGATGAATTTTGGTGCGGGGACGGGGAAGCCCCCGCGGGCACGGATCGGCGTTTCTGAAGCTGGGGTTTATACAATTCCCACGACCTTCCGCTGTGCTGATGCGGGGAAGCCCCCGCGGGCACGGATCGGCGTTTCTGAAGCTGGGGTTTATGCAATTCCCACGACCTTCCGCTGCGCTGATGCGGCATAACAGGAAAGGCGTTTGTTCTGTTTTTGACGGAACGGGCGCCTTTTTTGCTGTGCCTCATCCGTCACTGCGTGACACCTTCCCCACCGCGTTTGGGTATCCTAAACCGTTCATCTGTGCGGGGGAAGGCTTCTTTGGTTTATGCTCCCGCAGTCCTACGGATGTTGGGAAGCGGATTTCACGAAAAATCCCGCGTTTGTTCCGGCGGTGCTGCGGGACGTGAAATCAAACAAGCCTTCCCCCGCACGCATGAAAAACTACGGCTTCACGAACGCTGTGGGGAAGGTGGCACGATTTTCCAAAAATCGTGACGGATGAGGCATGCTACTGCGCACCCTCCGCGCAATCCCTCCCCATTTCGGCAGAATGCATCGAAATTTTTTATAACCTGCGGCGAATTTTGTACTGCTGTGCGGTTTATTTTGATGCGATTCTGTGGTATAATTTACAGGTTGAATATTAAAATCCCACACTATTAATATACCGAGGAGCATGATTATGACAAGAAACGACCTTCGCAACGTTGCCATCATCGCGCACGTTGACCACGGCAAAACCACCCTCGTTGACCAGATGCTCAAGCAGTGCGATACCTATCACGAAAATCAGGTTGTACGCGACCGCGTCATGGACTCCGGCGACCTTGAAAGAGAACGCGGCATCACCATCCTTGCGAAAAACACCTCCGTTGTGCGCGACGGCGTGAAGATCAACATCATCGACACCCCCGGTCACGCGGACTTCGGCGGCGAGGTCGAACGCATCCTGAAAATGGTAAACGGCGTTATCCTCCTCGTTGACGCGGCGGAAGGTCCCATGCCCCAGACCCGTTTCGTTCTCGGACGCGCCATGGAGCTCGGTCACCGTGTCATCGTTGTCGTGAACAAGGTCGACAAGCCCGACGCGAGACTGGACGAGGTTCCGGATGAGGTTCTCGAGCTCCTTCTCGAGCTTGACGCGACCGACGAGCAGCTGGATTCTCCCATTCTCTTCTGCTCCGGCCGTACGGGACGCGCTTCCGTGAATCCCTACGACCTCGGCGAAAATCTCGACTGCCTCTTCGACACCATTCTTGACTACATCCCCGCTCCCGAAGGCGAAGTTGACGAACCCCTTCAGCTCCTCGTTTCCTCCATCGACTACAACGA
>JAFUQY010000255.1 GCA_017472105.1 Clostridia bacterium
AAAGCAATTGCGGATGCCTGCGTCATGGCGGGAGAGATCACGTTGTTCGACCATGCGGCGCGGCGGAACGCGTCATAGGCTTCCGCAGTTTTTCCGAGGTATTTCAGGCAGACGCCGCGGAGATAATTCACCGTACCGTCCTCGGGATTCTGGTTGTAGCGGCATTCAATTGCCCATGCACGGTCGAGATACGTCAGGGCATCGTCATAACGGAAGGAACGGGCGTAGAATTCGCCGAGAGATTTCAGCGCGGGAAGAAAATCGGCATCGCGGCGGAGAGCTTCGAGATAGTACAGATCGGGCTTGTACAGCGGATGGCGGTACTGGTCGATGTGCTGACCTGCCGTGACAAGCTGCATCGGAGCGGCGAGCTGATCCGGGAGGGGAGTTCCCTTGTTGTCGGCAGGAATGTGAATATAGTCATGATCTTCCTCGGTATAACGGAGGAGAACGGTGCCGTTTTCATCGGTCAGAGCAACACTGAGCTTCTCGTTTTCCGGGAAATCGTACGGATATTCAATCACCGCAGACGGAGTCATGGCGCAGGTGCCGAGAATCTTCGTTCCTGCGGAAGAACGCACGGTCAGTGTGACGCTTTCGTGAGCGGCGGTGACATTGACACGGATGACCTTGTTTTCCCGGTCAAGGGAAACTGCGGCGTCGAGGGTTGCATAGCTCGTGTAGCCGATGCCCTGCGTGGGGTACCAGAACTGGGAGAAGGCCTTCGTTTCATAGGGAGCGATCCATGTGAAGTCGGGCTGGTCGTCGGTGTAGCTGCCCGCCATGAGTTCGGCATACGGGCCGTCACTGTCGGTGAGCTTCTTTTCCCAGTTGTCGGCGTTGGAGCCGTAACCCCATGTGAACATTTTCTTGCCGGGGGAGACATGATGGTCGCCGATATGGAGAATGCCGCAGTTTTTCCGGTAGTCGTAGCCGCCGAAAAAGTCGTATTTCGACGGTGCGGCAAAGTAGGACGTAGCGAGCTTGGAATTCTTATGCCAGCTGATGTCTTTGGGTTCGGTGATATTGTCCGCACCGTACTGTCCCTGTGCAATCGGGAAGGTCGTGTGACCGGCATCGTTGTGGTGGTGAACCCATGTCACGTCCGGCGGGAAGACAAGGCGGTAGTCTTCGTGGACGGCAACGGCGGCGTTTTCCCACCAGAGGAAATTGTGACGGTGCGGGGTACGGTTGGAGAGAACGACGCGGGTTTCAAAATACGAACGGTCGGGACAAAGCACGATGCCGACCATCCCCTTGGTACGGTCGTTCGGGGCGTGTTCGGACAACCACACGATGACGGAACCGTCGGGTTCTTCCTCGATGGTGTAGTCTACGGGAAGAATGGTGGACGGACGGTGGTGAAAAGGCCAGTTGAATTCGACACCGCCGGAAATCCATGAGCCGTAAGCACCAATGAGGGCGGGCTTTATGACGTGCTGACGGTAAAGGAAATCGTAGCCGGTCGTTTTGTCGTATGCCTCGAAGATACGTCCTCCGAGTTCGGGGAGGATGGCGAGACGGATGTAGTCGTTTTCAAGGCGGATGACCGTCCATTCGCAGTCAAGACGGTGAGCGGGATCGGCATCAGCCTCCGAAACGACGCGCATAGGATAGGGATTGCCGGTGGTACCCTGATGATTGCTCGTTTCGGCAAACATGGGCATCTCTTCTTCCGGAATCGGATTATCCTTACGGAGAGGGGTCGGGTACGTCGGGATGGTACACTGTTCTATGCAGAAGTATACGGGAGAGGGTGTTGACATGGCAGAAATCCTCGTTTCCTGACAGAAGTATATGGATAGTATGCCACAAAAACAGGCGAATGTCAAGAGGATTTTGAGCAATCATACAGAAACAGGGCATCCGTGACGGATACCCTGTTGAGTTTGTTATTGTACAATCTTACCGGTGCGGCCATTCGATCGGGGACTTCGTGAAGTCCGGATCGTCTGTGAAGGGGCCGTGCCATTCGTTCCAGCGGATGCCGAGTGACTGCACCGTGCGGAAGAACGGTTCTGCCATTTCCGCATCCGGCTTCAGCATCAGCTTGATATACGTCCACTGGAGACGGGATTTCTGTACTCTTGCGAGATTTGCGCCCGCCTTTTCTTCGGCAGCATTCCACCAGCCTTCGATTTCGTCGAAGTTCGCTTCGTAGACTTCCTGCGGAATGATGTCAAACGGCTTCTGCCAGATGTTGAAGTGGCGGCCTTCGGATTCCTTCAGCGTGAAGTCAATGAACTTGCGGATGTACGGAGCCGCTTCCTTTCCGTAGTAGCCTTCGAGGAAGTCGTCCATGTAAGCAAAGTATTCCGCTTCGGTCATGTAGGGATTCCACATCGCACGGCCGAGGAGGTACGCGCGCAGTTCCGCAAATTCGCCGGAATTGCTCTGGTAGTTTCCTTCCGGGTACATACCGATGACATGATTTTCCGCAAAGAAGCGCATATTGTCGAGCAGGACGCGGAAATTCGGGAACGGCGGGATGTAGTGCGGGAAGTTCGTGACATAGTCCCAGATGTACAGACGGTTGCAGATTTTGCCCCATTCGATGATATCATGCTGGAACGCCTTGTTGACTTCGCATTCGGAGTCGGACAGCGGGTGGGAGAAGCAGCATTCGATCGAGCAGAGGCGGATAATCACATTGTCACGCGGCTTGGTGATGAGCGGAGCCTTTCTCGTGTACTGGTACGCGAGCGTTTCGATGGAAACGTCCGTATAATCGTCCTTGATGTCATCCGCAACGGCGTTGACAAAGCGGAGAAGAGTTCCGGCGGGGCTTCCTTCTTCCTCGTCGGTTGCCTGACATTTTTCGCACTTGCAGTAGTTCTGGTTGTCGTTCTGGGAAACAGAGATAATCTTTGCCTGCGGGTTGTTGTCAAGCCACTTGCGGACATTCTTCTTGACCGTTTCGAGAACCTCGGGATCGTTCAGACAGGGCTGCCCGGTACCCTGATTGTGCAGTTCGGAAAGATCGGACAGTGTGTGAACAAAGCCGACCCAGTGGAAATCGAGGTGGTTTTCGCCGTTCTTTCTGCGCCATGCGTCATCATGAGTACACGGCCAGTCGAGCTGACGGTATTCGTACGGCGGGCTGAACTTATAGCGGAGTCCTTCGGGAAGATCGATGTCGCCGTCCTTCAGATAATCGGTATCCTTGTGGACGAAACGCCAGCCGATGTACTTGTCGAGGAACTCATACA
>JAFUQY010000256.1 GCA_017472105.1 Clostridia bacterium
CCTTAAAAGCTGTGATAGTTTGTTGTGAGGCGCCAAACACGCTTCCGGGTGTATCATCATTCCCCCGAATTTTTCCGGATTCAAACCACGGTGCCGAGTAACTTAAGCACATAGTTCGAAGCCGGGGACAGGGTTCCGATGCCATTCCGTTGTGCGCGTCTTGGTTCGCCCGATTTACTCGGACATACTCCACGGAAATTACCCACAGCGTCCGGCAATTTGACGCCATGGCAACCTCCCGCTTCATCGCACATCAAGTGACCTTATTTTAACACATATTTTTCGGAAAATCAACCCCTTTTGCCACATAATTTCTCTCCCGGTGGTAGAATTCCAACAGGATGAAGCTAATTGTTTTGTGCAATTTCACCACATCATCCAAAGCAACGGTACTGAGGTGAGCGCCGCATATATTTTACGAAGGAAGCAAACTCCTCCATAAGGTAATAATTAATGAAGCAAAAGCCCCGCAAAGGCATACTTTTCACACAATGGCTCTTGTCAAGCGGAGGATTTTGTGGTATTATATAAGGTATGAAACTATCCCATCGGATTTTTCCCTACCATTGTATTTAAAGAGGCAACCCAAAAATGGAACAAGAACAGAACAAAACAGAACACGCTGTCCCCTATGTGCGGATGCTCCGGAAAGTGATTCCGGTGCTGCCGGTGCTGGGGGTTGTGATCGCGCTTGCGCTTTCGTCGGGGCTGGTCATGTCCTTTGACGAAGCGATCGGGCATTTTGAGTACGGAGCCGGGACGTTTTATCTGACGGCGGGCGGAATTGTGATCGCCGCTGTCGTGTCCGCCGTGCTCGGACGCGCGGCGCGCACAAAGTTTTCGCTCGCGGATTTTCCCGATTCTCCTCCGCTTTCGGCATGTGCGTCCTATTTCACGGCAATTATGGCTGCCGTCACGTCCGCCGCATTCTTTTATGATGTCTATGTACTCCGCACCGGTCCCGCCGGTACGCTGGAACTGGCCGCTGCGGCGCTCATGCCCGCCGTTACCGTCTCCATGATCCTCGGGACGCACGTGAAGACCAGACAGTCCGTTCTCCGGATCGTCTTCTCTCTCCTTGCCGTGCTCGCGGTCAATCTCAACATGTTCGCCTGCTATTTCGACTTCACCCTGCCCCTCAACAGCCCTGTGCGCAACATGATTACCATTGCGCAGGCCGGGGTCATGATTTTCCTCCTCTCCGAAGTCCGGCTCGCGCTTTCCCATGAGACCCGCTCCACCTCCCCCTTTTATGTTTTCAGTGCGGCCTTCGCCGCATCCGCCGTGCTCGGGCTCTCCTTCGGGCTCTGTGTCTACGGTTTCGTTTCCCCTCACGCCGCACAGATGGACATCTCCATCTACCGCTTCGCATGCTATTTCGGCGTAAGCCTTCTTGCGCTGTCCCGTCTGCTCGCTCTGAATACCGCCGCCGGTACCTATGTCGCTCCGCCGGAACCCGAGGACGAGGACGAATCCCCTGAGGAGAACCCTCATCCTTCTTCCCGCAGAAAATAAGCGGGAAAACCCTGACTGCTCAGCAATCCGTAATTCCCCTTAAAAGGAGTATAGATTTTTATGAATAACGAAATCAAGCTCACACTTGACCCGAACGCCGGAATGTCCTCCGCCGCAGCTGCCGCACCGGCTCCGGAAGCTCCCTCCGCACAGACCATCCCCAATCCCACCGCACAGGCTCCCGCCATCGACGAATCCATGTTCACCGAAGCGGAACGCCGCGCCATCGAGGAATTTGCCGGTCAGATCGACATCCGGAATTCCGGTCTCATCCTCGGCTACGGTTCCGCCGCCCAGAAAAAAATTTCCGACTTCAGCGACACCGCCCTCGGCAGCGTCCGCAACAAGGATTTCGGCGAAACCGGCACCATGATTACCAACCTCATCGGAAATCTCCGTTCCATGAACGAGGACGCGGAAGACAACGGCTTCCTCGGCATGTTCAAAAACACCAAGCGCAAGATCGAAAACCTCAAGACCAAGTACGATAAGTGCGAAGACAGCGTCAACGACATCGTTGCCATCCTCGAACAGCATCAGATCACGCTCCTCAAGGACGTCGCCATGTTCGACAATCTGTACGAGATGAACCTTACCTACTTCAAGGAACTCACCATGTACATCATCGCCGGCAAGAAGCGTCTCGCCGAGGAACGTGCCACCACCCTCGTTGAACTCAAGAACAAGGCCATGCAGACCGGTCTTCCCGAAGATGCGCAGGCTGCCAACGACTTCGAGGAACAGTGCGTCCGCTTCGAACGCAAGCTCCACGACCTTGAGCTCACCCGTATGGTCTCCATCCAGATGTCCCCGCAGATCCGTCTTGTCCAGAACAACGACACCATGATGGCGGAAAAGATCCAGACCGTCATCATGAACACCATTCCCCTCTGGAAGAGCCAGATGGTCATCGCGCTCGGCATCGAACACTCCCGTCAGGCGATGGAAGCCGGACGCATGGTCACTGACATGACCAACGAACTTCTCAAGAAAAACGCGGAAGCCCTCCGTCAGGCGACCGTCGAAATCACAAAAGAAGCCGAACGCGGCATTGTCGATATCGAGACCCTTACCCACACCAACGAACAGCTGATCCAGACCCTCGACGAAGTCCAGCAGATCCAAAAGGAAGGCCGCGACAAGAGAGTGGCGGCGGAAGCTGAACTCGGTCGCATCGAAGGCGAGCTGAAGACCAAGCTGATCCATATGGGTTCCTAATTTTTCGTAAAGCAGGTTGATTATGAAAACGTACAAGAATTTTTATGCGGCATTCGCCGTGATCCTGGTGGTGCTGACGCTGATCCCGCAGACGGTCTTCGCGGCATCCTTCCCGAAGCATGAAAACTATGTCGCCGATGAAGCCGACATTCTGAGCGAGGAAACCATCAGTCTTATCAAGGATACCAACAAGACGCTTTCCGGCGACGTTCAGCTCACCATAGCCGTCTGCACCGTCGCTTCCACGGGCGACGAGGACATCGCTGCATATGCCCGTGATCTGTTCACCGAATGGAAGCTCGGCGAAGGCATCCTCCTTCTCATCGCCAAGGATGACAACAACTATTTCTTCGTTCCCAGCACCGGAGTGGAGGATATCCTCACCAACGAGGAAATCGCCGCCATCCGCGACAAATACTTTGAAGCCGATTTTTCCAACGGCATTTACGAACGCGCCGTCCAGAAGGCCGTTATGAGACTCAAAACCACACTCGTTGCCGGTGTGGAAGCCCGTGCCGCAGCGGAAGCCGCAGCTTCTGCGGAAGCGGATGAAGCAACGGATACGGACACGGAAGAAAAGGGCACGCCCGCAGGCAATGCGATCGTCGGTTTCTTCAAGTTCCTTCTCTGGGTTGTAATCATCGCGGCGGTTCTGTTCGTCGGTGTCTTCGTATGGGCCATGTTCAACGAAGACGTTGCCGCCCTTCTCCAGAAGTACATCTTCCGCAGAAAGAACAGCGGACGTTCAAATGTTCCGCAGCATACGTACGATGACCGTCTCTACGGCAGCCGGAACATGCCGCAGCGTCCCATGCAGGCGCAGCGCCGTCCGAATCCGAACGGATATTACAACAACGGCGGCGGCTATCCCCAGCAGGCAGGTTATCTCGGTGACGGCCGGAACCATCCGCAGGGCTATCCCCAGAACGGATACCCGCAGCAGATGCAGGGTCAGCAGAACTATAACCGCGGCGGCTATCCGCAGCAGAATCCGTATCCGCAGGGACAGTACCAGAATCCGAACA
>JAFUQY010000030.1 GCA_017472105.1 Clostridia bacterium
GAGGTCGCCTGCATGAAGAAGGTGTCGGAGGACTGTACGGGCTGACCGTTCATGGGACAGATGCGGACACCCATGGAGGTGGGAACGACGATGGCATATCTGCAATTTTCTCTGAATTTCATGGAAAACTCCTTATTTCATGTTCATTTCGTGGTCTGCGGGCAAGCTTACGGGCAGTTTTTTCGGCTCATCGAGATACCAGAACGCGACAGTTGTGTAGTCGTCATAGCGCGGTCCCGTCCAGCCGAGGTTGTCAAGCACCATGCGGAAGGATTTGTCGAAGTAAATGGGATCCTTGATGTGCCAGCGGTAGAGCTGGAATCTCTGCTGGGTGTTGTATCTCTCGCCGACGCCGCCCATGACGGAGAACATGCCCGCGTAGAGACCGCTGAAGGTTGCGTATTTGTGAGGCGGAATGTCGTTGCCGAAGGCGTAGGAGCCGCAGAAGTAATCCTCGGTTCCGGTGTAGTTCATGGAAGGGTAGGTTTCGCCGTCGATGTACATTTTCGCTTCCCCTTCGACCCAGCAGGTGCTGTTGCCGTTGACGCCTGCCGCGAGGGTAAGACCGGCGAAGCAGCCTTTTCCTTCGATTCCGTCGATGACGGTGTAGGAGCGCCCCTTCATGACGGGATGTTCCTGACGGTATGCGGCGTGGAAATACGCGGATTCTTCGGGAATTTCACCGTGCCAGCCGGAGATCATGTAGTAGAGCGTTTCCGGACGTCCGCCGCGGTTTTCCATGGTGATTTTCACGTGCTTGCGGAAGGGCATTTCCCAGTAGCAGTTATAGCCTCGTCCGGGAGCAACCAGCACAGCCGCGGAGTTGAGAATGATCCAGTCGCCGTTCTGATCGGTGAAGTTCTGGTCGTACGCACAGCCGAAGAATGCGGAAATCGGTGCTTCCACGGAGGGCTCGGTCATGTCGTCCCAGTACATTCTCAGGATGAAGGAGTGACCGATGTAGCCGGTGAACCAGATGTGCGTAATCATGCCGGGGCCGTCGGTGTCGCAGAGCGTTACGGTTTCACCCGGCTGAATCTGGATGCACGGGCGGAGTTTGTCGCAGTCCTTCCCCTTCGTGCCGCCGTTTCGGGTGCCGGTGGGATTCTCTGCGGAAAATCCGAAGGTGGAGCGGTTGGTCATTTTGAAGAGATCCATGCTTGCCTCCTGACGGGTTTTATACGTTGTACTGCGTGGACGCGGTGGTGCCGACTTCGCCGTTGTTCCAGTCGGTGTGGAAGAACCTGCCGCGTTCTGCATCGATTCTTTCGTAGGTATGCGCGCCGAAGTAGTCACGCTGTGCCTGAAGCAGGTTTGCGGGAAGTCTCTCGCAGCGGTAGCCGTCGAAGTAGGACAGTGCGGAGGTCATCGCGGGCATCGGAACCCCTGCGAGCATGCCGGCCGCACAGACGCGTCTCCAGCTCTGTTCCGCGTTTTCCAGTGCGGACTTGAAGTAATCGTCGAGCATGAGATTGGTGATGTCGGGATTCTTGTCGAAGGCTTCCTTGATCTTGCCGAGGAAGACGCTTCTGATGATACAGCCGCCGCGCCACATCATTGCGATTCCGCCGTAGTTGAGGTTCCAGTTGTAGGTGGACGCCGCGGAGCGCATGAGGTTGTAGCCCTGGGCGTAGGAGACAATCTTGGAGGCATACAGTGCGTTTTTGAGGTCGGCAATGAACTGCGCACGGTCGCCGGTGAAGGGTGTGGTCTGTCCCTTGATGACCTTGGATGCCGCGACGCGTTCTTCCTTGATGGCGGAGAGACAGCGTGCGAATACCGCTTCACCGATGAGGGTCAGAGCAACGCCTTCGTCGAGCGCGGTGATGCCGGTCCACTTGCCGGTGCCCTTCTGTCCTGCGGTGTCGAGGATTTTGTCCACCAGCGGCTCTCCGTCCTCGTCCTTGCGGGTGAGAATGTCGGCTGTGATGGAGATGAGGTAGGAGTCGAGCTCGCCCTTGTTCCAGTCCGCGAAAACCTCGTGCATCTCGTCCGCAGTCATACCGAGCACGTCGCGCATGATCTGGTATGCTTCGCAGATGAGCTGCATGTCACCGTATTCGGTGCCGTTGTGTACCATTTTTACGAAGTGACCCGCGCCGTCCTCACCGACCCAGTCACAGCAGGGCGTGCCGTCTTCAACCTTGGCACAGATGTCCTGCAAAATCGGCTTCACGCGTTCCCATGCAGCGGGAGATCCGCCGGGCATCATGGAAGGACCGATGAACGCGCCCTCAGCACCGCCGGAGACACCGGTTCCGATGTAGAGCATGCCGGCTTCTTCAACTTTTCTGCACCGTCTCTGGGTGTCCGGGAAGTGGGAGTTGCCGCCGTCGATGATGATGTCACCCGGATCAAGGATGGGCAGGAGCTTGTCGATGGTTTCGTCAACGGGAGAGCCCGCGCGGATCATCATCATGACCACTCTCGGCTTCTCCAGATTTTCGATGAGTTCTTCAAAGGAATGCGCGGGAATGAAGTTCAGACCCTTGCCGCGTCCGTCCATGAATTTGTCAACCACGCCGTCCCATACGTCGTAAACCGCGACGGTGTAGCCGTGACGTTCCATGTTCATGGAGAGATTCTCGCCCATGACCGCCATACCGATCATGCCGATGTCCGCTTTTTTCATGTGTGTTTCCTCCGTTGTATTGTCAGTTTTATCATGATCTCTTTTTCATTTCTTCCAGTACGGAATCCGGGATTTCGAGTTCCCCGAGTCCGCGTCCGATCGCGATATGCGGCTTGAATGCGCCGTGGAAATCGGTTCCGCCGGAGAGCTTCAGGCCGTACTTTTTTGCGAGAGCACGGTATTCCCTCTCGTGCGCCGGAGTGTAGTCGGTGTACCAGCCTTCAATGCCGCAGAGTCCGGCGTTTTTCAGCCGTTTCACGAATGCGTCAAGCTCGTCCCCGGATTTTTTCGTCAGATGCAGGTGCGCAAGGTACGCGTCTCCTCCCGCCTGACGGATCAGCCCGACGGCTTCTTCGTCCGTGAGTGCCTGCGATTCCGAGTAGCACGGGCATCCGACGTTGAGCCACTGTGCAAACGCCGCTTTCGGGGATTCGCTGTACCCTTTTTCCGTCATCAGCTTGGCGATGTGCGCGCGGCAGAGGATGCCTCCTCCGGCTTTTGCTTTCACTTCATCGAGCGTGACGTGGATGTTGTATTCCGCGAGCATTTCACAGGTTTCGCCGATCCGCCGGGTCCGCACGTCACGGATGTGATCGACTGCCTTCACCAGTGCGGGGGAATCCGGGTCGATGAAGTAGCCGAGGATGTGTGTTTCGGTGTCGGATACGGCGGAGAGCTCAATTGCCGGGATGACTTCGATGCCGATCTGCCGTCCGGTTTCCATGGCTTCCTTCACCCCGTCGGCTGTGTCGTGATCCGATACCGCAACGGCGGTCAATCCGCTCATTTTTGC
>JAFUQY010000257.1 GCA_017472105.1 Clostridia bacterium
CGGAATCCGATTTCAACGGTCGAAGTATCGTCCTGCACCAATCAGGTTATTGCAGATTTTTTATTTCAGGACAGTCGGGGACGCCTGTCCCTACCGAGATTCGGGCGACGGACATAATATACACCCGATTCCGCAAAACAATCCCCAACAAATCCCTCCCAGAAAGGACACCACATACATGACTCTCCTCAATTCTCCCTTCGGCTCCGTCGGTCAGGCGATTGCATCGACGCTCCGGTACGCACGCGAAAACGGCGTGAACGAAATCACCCTCGAGAAATCCACCTACCACGTTTACGCGAACGAATCCGGCATGCCCGTCGTCTGCGTTGCCAATCACGGGTACAACGGCTTCAAGGCTGCCGCGTTTGCCATTGAAGATACCGACAACCTCACCGTCGACTGCGGCGGAAGCACGTTCCTCCTGCACGGTCAGATGGACTTTGCCATCATCAGCCGCTCGAAGAACATCACGCTGAAGAATGCCGAAATCATCTGCCTTGACACCTGCAATTTTCAGGGCAAGGTCGTGGAGTCCTCGAACGAATGCGTGAAGATTGCGCTGGAAAAGCACGCTCAGCTCCACCTGCACGGCAATTTCCTCACCCAGAAGTTCTTTCAGGAGCACATGGAGGTCATGCGCACCCTCGATTACGTGACCGAAACCCGCGAAATCCGCCGCGGCACCGGTGACAACAACTTCGGCGTGCACATTCAGGAGCTCCGCAAGGAAATGCCCGACGAGAACACCATCCTCCTCTACGATGTTCCGATCGCACCTCCCGTCGGGGATACCATCGTGTTCGCGACCTCCCGCCGGTGCAATCAGGGCGTGCTCGTCTCCCATTCCGACGACGTCCTGCTCGAGAATATCACCATCCGCACCTGCTGGGGCATCGGTTTTGTCGCGCAGAAGTGCAATAACATCACCATCCGCCGCTGCACGATCACGCCCGAGGACGGCAACTGCTGGTCCGCCGGTCAGGATGCAACCCACTTCGTCAACTGCCGCGGCACGGTCATCATCGAGGACGGCGTGTTCGAAAATCAGCTGGACGACGCGGTGAACCTCCACGGCATCTACACACTCGTCGAGAAGGTTGCGGGCGACTGCGTCATGATGCGGTACATGCACTTTCAGGCGCGCGGCATCGACATCTACGGCGTCGGCGACCGGATCCAGATCATGGACAGAGAATCCCAGCAGCCGCTTGCGTTTGCGACCGTTGCCGAAGTTGAAGTCCTCAATCCCGAGAAGACTGTGCTCAGGCTCACCGACATTGAAGGCGAAATCCAGCCCGGCATGATTGCGGAAAACCTCTCCGACGAGTGCGACGCGTACATCCGGAACAACGTCATCCGCAACAACCGTGCGCGCGGCATGCTCATCGCGGCGAAGGGGCACATCGAGATCACCGGCAACCACTTCCACAGCGGCGGCTCCGCGATCCAGTTTGAATCCGACCCGATGCACTGGTTCGAATGCGGCGGCGTCATGGACGTTGTGATTGCGGACAACTTCTTCGACGACTGCCGTCACGGAAAATGGAGCCGCGCGGTCATCGACATCAACAAGCGGAAAAAGAACGTGGACGGCTTCTACTACCACGACACGATTGCGGTGAAGAACAACCGGTTCACGCAGACAAACGTCCCCTGCGCGGCGTGCGACAATGTGAAGAATTTCGTCTTCGAAGGCAACGAATACGCAGTGGAGACCCCCGTTGCCGCGGCGCATGCGTACGTGAACGGCGTGAAATATGACGACGACGGGAATGCGGCGGAATGATGGACGGGGTGTAATGAACCGGCACCAATAACGTTGGGATGAGATCCTTCGGCGGTCGACCGCAAGGGTCAACCCTACATCAGTTTCAGCAATTGCACAGACGGATGTACGGATGGGATTCCGCATGAAACGGTGTTATTTCCGGCGATGACGCGAATGTCCGGTTTCGATGTAGGGTTGCCCCTTGCGGGTAACCGCCGAAAAATCACGGTGCACGTCATGTATGCGGATCATTTGCGTGACGGATGACGCAAGACCCACAACCGCCCCATCTTCCCGCTTCCAGTTCCCTGCAATTTTCCCGGTTTCATCCTTCATTATAGTTTAAAAATATAACCCTGCGTATCATGCATCATTCTGCATAAAATTCGCGGGGTTTTATTTCGTCTTTTCGTCAACTTTTCCAACAAATATTTCCTTGACTTTACCACACTAATGCGGTATAATAAGTTCATCTTATCATTGGCTATCGAATTTTCCATCCACGATTCTGTACAAAATGACAGAACAAGCCAGTTATCCTGCAAATTCACCCGTTTAGGAGATATAAATATGGAAAGAGTATTCAATTTTTCTGCCGGTCCGTCCCTGCTTCCCCTTCCCGTTCTGGAAAAGGCGGCATCCGAGCTTGTCAATTACGGCGACGCGGGCATGAGCGTCATGGACATGAGCCACCGCTCCGCTGATTACGAAGCAATCATCCAGAAGGCTGAGGCGGATCTCAGAACCCTGATGAACATTCCGGACAATTACAAGGTTCTCTTCCTCCAGGGCGGCGCATCCACGCAGTTTGCGGCAGTTCCGCTCAATCTGATGAAGACGGGCAAGGCGGACTACATCCTCTCCGGTCAGTTCTCCACCAAGGCTTACAAGGAAGCGCAGAAGTACGGCGACGCGAAGGCTGCTGCATCCTCCAAGGACGCAAACTTCACCTTCATCCCCGAAACCACCCGCGAATCCTTCCGTCCCGATGCGGACTACGTGCACGTCTGCTACAACAACACCATCTACGGCACGAAGTTCCCCGCAGTTCCGGACACCGGCGACATTCCGCTCGTTGCCGACATGTCCTCCTGCATCATCTCCGAGCCCGTTGACGTATCGAAGTTCGGCGTGATCTACGCAGGCGCACAGAAGAACATGGCTCCCGCAGGTCTCACCGTCGTCATCGTCCGCGAAGATCTGCTCGGCTGGGTCAATCCCGCGACTCCGTCCATGCTCGACTGGAACCTCATGGCGGAAAACGGCTCCATGTACAACACCCCGCCGTGCTACGCGATCTACATGGCAGGTCTGGTTTACGAATGGATCCTCTCCCTCGGCGGTCTGGAAAAGATGAAGGAAATGAACGAGAAGAAGGCGGCTCTGCTGTACGATTATCTCGATTCGCAGGACTACTACATCGCGCCCGTGAAGAAGGAATGCCGCTCCATGATGAACGTCACGTTCGTTACCGGCAACGAAGACCTCGACAAGAAGTTCGCGAAGGAAGCGGCTGCGGCAGGTCTGAAGAACCTCAAGGGTCACCGTTCCGTCGGCGGTATGAGAGCGTCCATCTACAATGCAATGCCCTACGAAGGCGTAGAAGCGCTTGTGGCATTCATGAAGGATTTCGCGGAGAAGAATCCGAAGGCGTAATCAATTCGCAATCAATTACGGAGATGAACGGATGGTTTTATCGTAGGGACCGGCGTCCCCGACGGTCCTTCATGCAATCCAAACCGTTCGTCATTCCGTTTATGAAACGATGTATATTTGGTTGACATTTATTCCTTTCGTTGGCGAGGGACCGTCGGGGACGCCGGTCCCTACCGGTATTCCGAATATTTCCGCTCTGCCGGCATAAAGTAAAATACCCTGTTATATCACCACAATTCCCGGAGATACACATCATGAAAAAGATTCAATTATTCAATAAAATCGCAGCCGTCGGTACCGATCGTTTTGACCGTGCCGTTTACGAAGTTTCCGCTGACGTGACCGCGCCCGACGCGATTATGGTCCGTTCCGCCGCCATGCACGACATGGAGTTCGCTCCCAGCCTGACCGCGATTGCGCGATGCGGTGCCGGCGTGAACAACATTCCCGTTGACGACTGCGCGGCGAAGGGCATCGTTGTCTTCAATACTCCCGGTGCGAATGCAAACGGCGTCAAGGAGCTCACCATCGCGGCTCTCCTTC
Source organism: Clostridia bacterium (assembly GCA_017472105.1). The sequence goes on from JAFUQY010000257.1 coordinate 3,971, forward strand.
TCGCGTCCAGAAACATCATCGGCGGCGTACAGTGGGCAAACACCCTCACCGAAAACGTTGCCAAGTCCGTTGAAGCCGGCAAGAGCGCGTACGGCGGATGCGAACTCATGGGCAAGACCCTCGGCGTCATCGGTCTCGGTGCGATCGGCGGTCTCGTTGCCAATGCTGCCGTCTCCCTCGGCATGAAGGTAATCGGATGCGACCCGTTCATCTCCATTGACGCGGCATGGCATCTCTCCCGCGACGTGCAGAAGGCGGAAAAGTACGAGGATATCTTCAAGTCCTGCGACTATATCACCCTCCACGTTCCCGCGACCAAGGAAACCAAGAACATGATTAACGCGGACACCATCGCCATGATGAAGCCCGGCGTGAAGATCGTGAACCTCGCGCGTGCGGATCTCGTCAATGCGGCGGATCTCAAGGCGGCTCTCGCGGACGGAAAAATCGGCGCATACGTAACCGACTTCCCCACCGAAGACGTCGTGAACACCCCCGGCATCGTCACCATTCCCCATCTCGGCGCATCCACGACCGAATCCGAAGACAACTGCGCAGTCATGGCGGCTGACCAGCTCATGGAATTCCTCACCCACGGCAACATCAAGAACAGCGTGAACTATCCCTCCATCGAGCTGCCCGTATCCCCCGGCGCAAACCGCATCGTGATTCTCCACAAGAACATCCCCAACATGATCTCCCACATCGCGACCATCCTCGCCAAGCAGAACGTGAACATCGAAAACATGGCAAACCGCTCCAAGGGCGACTACGCCGTAACCCTCATCGACACCTACAACGACGTCACCGACGCAATGGCAGACGAAATCTGCGGCATGGACGGCATGATCCGGGTAATCCGGGTAGGTTGAGTCTGTTCGCTGATATTTCGCACGGCTATGGCTGAGAGAATAGATAATAGATAATAGATAATAGTGAAGGTACATTTTCTTCGAAAATGAATGAAAAAACGTGCGGTCGAAAGCTGAAGTTCAGCCAACAACCGCACGTTTCCATTCAATCAAAATGCGTCAGCATTTTTTCCGATCGAGGGATCGGACTTCGGAAGCAGGATTTTCGCCGGCCGGAAGATGGTCTGATATTTATTCATGAATTTCACCGAATCCTTTCGTGCTGAGGTGGAAATACTTGTATATTATACACGCATGCCTAAAAATTGTCAGCAGAATTTGTATGATTATTCGATTTAATTTGCAAAAAATCATTGACAAATTCATAATTATCTCATATTATATAGTGTGTGGAATTTTTTATTCCGGCACCGCACCCAAAAAAGAAAAAAGTTTAAGTTTAAAATACATCCGAGGTTGATTATCGTGGACATTCAAAATTGCAATATCAAAGTCGTAAAGTTCGGCGGCAGCTCTCTCGCAGACGCGGAGCACTTCAAAATGGTCGCCGACATCATTCATGCCGATCCGGCGCGATGCTATGTCGTTCCCTCCGCACCCGGCAAGCGCTTCTCCGCTGACACCAAGGTTACGGATATGCTGTACGAATGCTATAACGTTGCCTCTTCCGGCGGCGATATCGAAAACGTGTTCGGCAAGGTCTGTGAACGCTACAATCTCATCATCGAAGGTCTCGGGATCGACTACGACCTGAGCGACGAGTTCAACCACATCAAGTGGGCGATCATGCACCACGCGGGTCGGGACTACGCAGCCAGCCGCGGCGAATACCTCAACGGTCTGGTTCTCGCGAAGTACCTCGGCTTTGACTTCATCGATCCCGCGCGCTTCGTCCGCTTCTTCGACAACGGCGTGTTCGACTCCGAAACCACCAACAACCTGCTGGCGGAAGAGATGAAGCGTCACAGAACCGGCGTCATTCCCGGCTTCTACGGCTCCATGCCCAACGGCACCATCCGCACCTTCTCCCGCGGCGGAAGTGACATCACCGGCTCCGTTGTGGCACGTGCGGTTTACGCGGATCTGTACGAAAACTGGACGGACGTCAGCGGCTTCCTCATGGCAGACCCGAGAATCGTCGAAAATCCGCGCGGCATCAAGTATATCACCTACCGTGAGCTGCGTGAGCTGTCCTACATGGGCGCGGGCGTTCTTCACGAGGATGCGATCTTCCCCGTGCGCTTTGCCGGCATTCCGATCAACATCCGCAACACCAACAAGCCCGAGGATGAGGGCACCATGATCGTTCCGCACACCGACTACTACGACACCGAAAGCATCATCACCGGTATCGCGGGCAAGAAGGGCTTCACGATCATCAACATCGAAAAGGCGATGATGAACGCGGAAAAGGGCTTCGGACGCAAGGTTCTTGAGGTCATCGAGCACGAAAACCTCTCCTTCGAGCACCTTCCCTCCGGCATCGACACCATGTGCGTCATTCTGAGCACGTCGGAAATCGAAAACAGCCGCGAGCGCATCATCAACCGCATCTGCAACACCGTGGAACCCGACGCCGTCACCACCGAAGACGGTCTGGCACTCATCGCAGTCGTAGGCCGCGCAATGGTCAAGTCCAAGGGCACCGCAGTCCGCGTCTTCAAGGCAGCAGCCAACGCCGGCATCAACATCCGCATGATCGATCAGGGCTCCTCCGAGCTGAACATCATCATCGGCGTCGACGAAAAGGACTTCGAAAAAGCAATGCAGGCGATCTACGCGGAATTTGTGAGATGGTAATTGTTCGTCAGTGTCCGCGTGCGGCTTCGCCTAAAAGAATAAAGAAGAAATAATAGATAATAAATAAGAAAGATGGGTGCGGATTGTACCCGAATCCCACGCCATGCGCCGCAGGCTGAGTTTACCGCGGGAACCAAGTGTTACCTTCAATAGCGAAACCTTAAACCAAAAAATACAAAAAAGAGAGGCGTTACCCTAACTCCTCTCTTTCAATCTTTCTCTGGGAAGATTCCCTCACGCCTTCGGTACGATGTGCGCAGGAAGTGCCGTGCCGCCGACAACGTGGAAATGCAGGTGGAATACGGTCTGACCGGCGTCCGCTCCGCAGTTCGAAATCACGCGGTAGCCGTTCGTGCATCCGCCGAGCTTCGCGATTTCCGGGATCTTTTCGAAAATCTTCGCGACAATCCCGCTGTTCTCAGCCGTAACGGCATCCATCGACGCGATGTGCGCCTTCGGAATCACGAGCACGTGGCACGGCGCCTCCGGATTGATGTCGCGGAACGCCAGCATGTCGTCGTCCTCGTAAACCTTTGTCGACGGGATCTCGCCCGCAATGATCTTGCAGAATAAGCAGTTTTCCATTTTGTGTTTCTCCTTTGAAGCATGCATTTTATCACATCTATTCTACCACATTATCACATAAAAATCAAGGATTTCCATCATCATGAACAAAGTATTTGACATCCATACCCACACCTACCCGGAAGCCATCGCCGAAAAAGCGTGCGTGAACCTCGGGAAATTCTATGACTTCATCGTCGAAGGAGAAGGCACCTATGCCCATCTCGAATCGCAGGCGAAGGAAAACAACGTCTGCGGATACCTCCTCTTCTCCGTCTGCACCAATGCCCAGCAGGTTCAGAAGGTGAATTCCTCCATCGCTGCCCTCGCCGGGCTGTCCCGTTCCCACGGCTTCAAAACCGTCGGATACGCAGGCATGCATCAGGATTATCCCGACTTCCGCGGCGAGCTGGAACGCTGTGCAGAACTCGGTCTTCGCGGCGTGAAGATTCATCCGGACATTCAGGGCGTGGATATCAACGATGCGCGGCTCCTCCCGCTGTACGAAATCATGCAGGAGACGGACATGCCGCTCTACCTCCACATGGGCGACAACCGTCCGCAGTACCGCTTCTCCGAGGCAAAAAAGCTCGCGGAAGTGCTCGACAGGTTCCCTCGTCTCCGTGTGGTTGCGGCGCATCTCGGCGGTCACAAGGCTTGGGATGAAGCGCTCGAATACCTTGCCGGCAGACCGAACGTCATGTACGATACCTCCTCCGCGCTCTGGGCGATGACTCCCGAAACCGCGTTCGACATCATCCACAAGCTCGGCGTAAAGAACGTCATGTTCGGCACCGACTACCCCGTGAAGAACACCGCGGGCGAGCTGGAACGGTTCCATGCCGTCGGACTTTCAGCAGAGGAAGAGGCGGACATTCTCTGGAACAACGCGATCCGCTTCCTCGGACTTGAGGACTGACATGGATTACACCCTCACAAGTCTCTGGGACGATCTCGCCGCGTCCGAAAAGCCCGTTTTTCTCTACGGCACGGGCAACGGCGGAGACAAAATCATCGCGGCGCTGGAGAACTTCGGCGTGTCCCTCACGGGTGTGTTCGCATCCGACGGGTTTGTACGCGACCGCGAATTCCACGGCATGAAGGTGCGCGCCTACTCCGACGTGCGGGCGGAATTCGGGGACGACATCACCGTTCTGCTCGCGTTCGGCACGACTCTGCCCGATGTGCGCGCGTTCATTGAGGAGCTGGATGCCCGGCATGACCTGCGAATCCCGGATGTGCCCCTCTACGGCGGCGAGCTGTTTGACCGGACGTATTTTGACCGTCACCGGGAGGATCTCGAACGCTGCCGCGCGCGTCTTGCGGATGAAGAATCCCGGCTGATTTTCGACGACGCGGTCGCATTCCGGCTGACGGGACGGCTCCGTTACCTCGGACGCACGCAGTCCTTCGCGGATTCGGTTCTCTCGCTCTTCGGCGGGAAGCATTACACAACCATCCTCGACGGCGGTGCGTTCAAGGGTGACTCGACGGCTGATCTTGCCGCACTCTGCCCGGAGAAAATCATCGCGGTGGAGGCGGACCCGAAAACCTCCCTCAAGCTCGCGGCGTATGCGGAAGGCGAGACCCGGTGCACGGTGGAATGCGTGAATGCTGCGCTGTGGAACGCTGACGGCGAGCTCAGTTACACCTCATCCGGCAGCCGCGGCTCGGGCGAATCCGGCAGAAACCGCCGTGCGAAGATCACCTCCGTTCCCTCTTTGACGATCGACACCCTCTGCAAAAACACCCGCGCCGATCTCATCAAGCTCGACATTGAGGGAGCCGAATGGGAAGCTCTTGAAGGCGGCGAGTCCGTCATCCACCGCGATCAGCCCGACATGGCAGTTTCCCTCTACCACAGAACCGACGACCTGTGGAAGCTGTGCGAACGCGTGGCGGATCTGCTGCCCCGGCACAGGGTGTTCTTACGCAGACCTGAATGCATCCCCTTCTGGGATTTGGTGGCGTTCGCAGTGAAGGGTGAAAAGTGAAAAGAGAAGAGAATAGGAAAATTTCCTCCGGAAATTGATATAATTAAAACGTGCGGCTTGAGCTGTTTCTTCAGCTTACGACCGCACGTTTCTAATTATTTCATTTTCGAAGAAATGTACCTTTCTCCTTTGTTTTCGTACAGAATCAACGTCAGCCTGAATTGTACAACGGGAGATCAATGATCTCCCCTACTGGTATCGTACGAAGGTGCCTCATCGGTGACGTCAGCCATCCGCACAGTACAGTTCGATTTCAGAGTACATCCGCAGCTGAACTGCAAGCGGTTTCCGTAGGGGAGATCATTGATCTCCCGCCGGACGCTTTCAACAAATTCTGTTCTCTGTAATTATTTCTCTTCTCTTTTCTC
>JAFUQY010000258.1 GCA_017472105.1 Clostridia bacterium
ATGTCGGTCAGCGCGCCGTCACGCAGATTCCCGAGGAGATCAACGCGATCGTGAATGAGGAAATTTCCTCCTACCTCGGCGGCACCCGCGATGCCAAAGCCTGTGCGGATATCATTCAGTCGAGAGTAAATCTCTGGCTTGCTGAGCACGAATAACATTCAGCCGAAATTGCAGGCGATCCATCGTGCTCCCGAGAATTTCCCTTACGGAAAATTCTCCGAGGTTTGGCTATAATCTATCTGCGAATAACATTCAGCCGAAATTGCAGGCGATCCATCTGTGCTACCAAGGTCTGGCTTTGATTCATCGACTCATAATCCGCTGAATCCCCTGATTTTTCCATACATCCTCCAAAACGGACACCGGGTTTCCTTTGCTGGGAATCCGGTGTTTCGTTTGTTGTCAAAATGACTCTTGACAAATTTATCGCAGTATGATATACTACAAAAAAAGAGTTCTATATTTCACAAAGGAGGCTGTCATGAAACATTTCACCCACAGAATTACCACCCTGCTGCTTGCGGGACTGCTTCTGCTCCCGTCGTGCGGAAGAGAGGAAACACACGACCCTGTGACGGAAACTGCCGGCGAAACCACCGTGCTCACCAACCGGTTCAGACTGGACGAGGCCGCGCTCCCGGAAGGACACCGGATCAGTTACCGGCCCGTTCTCACCGGAAACACCATGCTCTGCATCACGCGCGACGACAATTTCACCCGATATTTCACGAAAATCGGCAGTGACGGCACATCGGAGAGCAGAAAAATCACCCTGCCCGATATGATTTCCGTGCCGTGCAGCTATATCACCGAAGACACGCTGACCGTCTTCCTCGAGGACTGGAGCATCGACGAGCGAAACCCGGATTATTACCTTTACACCTTCGACACCGCCGATCCGTCAGAAGCGCGTGAGATCGTACAGCTGTCCCCGTCGTCCCCGGAAATTTCGCCGAAGGAAATCTTCCCGCTCCCGGACGGAAACTGGTGCATGCGGCTCAATCAGATGATCGGGATTTATGCCCCGGACGGAAAGGAGCTCGCCATGATCGACACCTTCTCGAATCTGAACGATCTTCTGCTCCTCGGAGAAACACTGTACGCCGTGACCACCATGAACGGAACCACGAGCCTGTACGCCATGGACGCCTCCGCACGGACACTCCCGGATCCTGTGATTCTCGAAAACCGCCTGTTCCACTCCATGCTCGCGGACGCGGACGGGAACCTGTATCTCGGATGCACCGAAGGCATTTTCCGCTGTGATCCCGACGGCACGCTGACGATTCTCGCCGATTATGCCGCATCGGATCTCCGGAACTACGAAATCACACCGCTTCTCTTCCGTGAGGACGGCACGATTCTGGTGTATTACCGGGACGGCGTGTTCGGGCTTGATACCCTTGGAGTGCTCACACCGGCTGATGACCTCGACACCTCATCTCTGACCGTCATTGACGTCGTGATCGACACCGACAATCTGCTCAATCCCGCCGCCTATGCCGCAGACTTCAACAAAACCAGCACCACGCACCGCATCGAAGTGACCAATCTCGCCGCCGAAGAAGATGGCGTGAACCGACTTGTGACCGACATGATTACCGGACTGCGGCGGCCGGATGTTGTGATTCTCTCCGACACAGGCGACGCGGCGTATCAGCTTGTCAATGCCGGGCTGACCGTGGATCTGTACTCGCTCATGGAAAACGATCCCGACGTGAACCGCGATACCGTGTTCGGATGCGTGCTTTCCGCTTACGAAACCGACGACGGCGCGCTCTGGGGCATCTGTCCGACATACCGCTATGACACGCTGACCGTCAAAACGGAGCTTGCGGGCGGAAAAAATTCGTGGAACATGGAGGAATTCATGCAGTTCACCGACACTCTGCCGGACGGCGCGGGACTGACAAACAATCTGACGCAGAAACGAATCCAGTCCTCACTGTTCGGCAATGCGGGATACGGAATGTTTCTGGATGCCGGCTTTGATTCGCCCGATTTCATCCGGTATCTCGAGCTTTTGAAATCCCTCCCGGAGAACGCGGATACGGCAGGCGGACTGACACTGGCGGGACTGTATGACCGAAATGAGCTGACGCTCTACGAAACGAGGATCAGCGAGCCGTCCGATTATCTCAGACTGGAAGCGGTATTCCTCACGCATGATCTTACCCTGATCGGTTATCCCGGCATCGGTGACACGATCCATCCGACGAAAAATATCATGATTACCTCCGCTGACTGTGCCGAAGAAGCGTGGGAATTCGTGAAAACCATCATCAATCCCGAAGCGTTTGACATCAATGCCTTCTACTCCCAGCGGTACAACATGCCGGTGACGAAAGCGCGGTATGACGCCATTTACGACGGCGTTTACGCGGATACGGAGTTTACCTTCGACCTCGGCGGAAGCGGGTACAGCACACGGGGATATGATCCGGAAAATCCGACGCTCGAATCGGAGCTTGACGAACCCGGCATCGTGCGTCTGTTCACCAAGGAGAAAAAGGAAGAATTCGCCGCCATCCTCGATCAGCGGAGCACCTCACCCATCCTCGGCAGTATCCACGACGAGATCACCGCCATCGTGGAGGAGGAAATCTCCGCACACCTCGCGGGAGCAAACTCAGCCGGAGACTGCGCGGGCATCATCCAGTCGCGGGTGAATCTGTGGCTTGCCGAGCACGAATAACAGAATTCACGCGAGTTTACAATTCCGTTACATTTAAGCCGTGAGTTTTCACGGTGCCGCATCGTTTTGGTATGCAGAATGTCATATGAATTCAAAACGGAGGCTGACATGAAAAAACTGACATCACTCATTCTTGCGGGACTTCTGCTTCTCACATCCTGCAAAAACCAAACCGCCGTGGATCCGGTCACCGGGGAAACCGCCGTGAAGGAAACGCAATCCGATCCGTTGTTCACCGAAGAGGAAACCGCCCCCTATGAGGATCCCGTCGGAACTGCGACCTACACCGCGACGGAAGAGGTCGTTACCCGAACCACGCATCTGACGGGCATCTTCAAATACGAGCGCCTGCCCCGTCTGAACAACAGCTACTACAACTACATGTACACCCCGGTTTATGATGACGACGGCAATGTCCGCGTTTACGGCACGTTCAACAGCATCGACCCGGACAAACGCCTGCTTGCCACCGTCAATCCGGAGGGCGAGGTTGTGGACTATATGGAAGTCATCCGGTACAACCTCGACAACATCGATGACATCGCCGCGACGGAGGATACTGTTTACTACGTCCAGAGAACCACGAACCGTGAGAGCGGTGAACTGGTCGGATACATTGCCGCGTGCGGTGCGTACAATTCGGGCGAGCTGATTTCGCTCAACAATATGCTCTCCACCAACCAATACGGCTACTACAACATGACAGAGCTGTGCATTGACAAAAACGGGAACGTCTATGTCAGCACGGAAACGGAAATTGCAATTCTGAAGCCCGATCTCACGCCGATCACGACGCTCAAGCCCGCCGGAGGTGTGACTGCGATGGCTGTCGACGCGGACGGTACCGTCTGGATTGCGTCCGGCGAAGGGGATGCCTATGGACTCTATCCCATTGATCCGGATACGCAGAAGCTCGGCACGCCCCGTCTGCTCGGAAGCCTGAGAATCGACAATCTCTTTTTTGCACCCGGGTATGATTTCTACTACTCGGACTACACAACCGCCGTCTTCGGTGTGAACTTCACCGGACTGGAGGACAAGCCCACTTATTCCACCGTGGTGATGGATTTCCAGAGTTCGAACGTCGCACCCAACGAATTCACGCTTCTCGGGGTGATCGACAAGGAAAATATCCTCGCAGCCAACAAAAGCAGGACTTCCAGCGGAGGATCCCATACGCCACTGCTCTACAAAAAACAGCCCGACCGTCCGCTGGAGGATATCGTCGTCATCGAAGTCGCGTACACCACCTCGGATTATTATTTTGAAACCGACGTCATGGAATTCAACCGGACGCACAGCAATATCATGGTGGTTTTGCAGGACTACTCCCGTTTCAACAACGCAATCGACCCGAACGCCGGCGAAACCCGCCTTGCCATGGACGTCGTCACCGGGGTTTACCGTCCGGATATCATCCTCGGCACCTACGATCAGCCGGTCGTGAAGGCAGTCGTGGACAACGGTGACTTCTTCGATCTCTCGCCCTATCTCCGTGCCGATCCCGAGGTCAACGAATCCGCGATTTTCCCGAGTGTGCTGTATTCCTACTCCACGGACGCGGGAAAGGTGTGGGGACTGCCGGTTGACTTTGAAGTGAAAACCGTGGTATCGAGCAATGCCCTCACCGGCGGACTTACCGATTGGAATCATGCGGAGATGCTGGATTTTGCATCAAAACTCCCGCGCAATCTCATGCTGATGCAGAATCTGTCGCAGGAAAACGCCGTCGAAAAGCTCTTCGGTACGAACGCATACGCCGCTTTTGTGGATCTGAATGCGGGAACCTGCAATTTCGACACGCCGGAGTTTACTCAACTGCTTGATCTGCTCAAATCCCAGCCTGTACAGGAACGCAGTGTCCTGTATCAGGACGAACACATCGCACGATTTGCCGGCGAGGTTGTTCTCTATCCGCACAAAATCACCCAATTCACCGACTGGCTCGCCATGGAAGTGATTTTCAATACGAAGGATTTTTCCCTGATCGGCTACCCGGTCGCGGAGAACAGCACCGACAAGAGCGCACAGCTTGCATTCAGCGAAAGCTACACCCTTCTCTCCGACTGCAAGAACCGCAACGAGGCGTGGGAATTCATCCGCTTCATGCTCGGCAGCGATTATGTTTATTCGCATTTCCACATGGCGCGCGGTCTGCCGATTATGATGGAGGAATGCCGCGGTATGGCAAAGGAATCGCTCCCAAAAATCTATGATTTCTACTACGTCATGGGCGGCTACCATGCCTCTGAACCCTACACCGATGAAGCACGGGAGTGGTATCTGTCAACTCCGCCGCAGGAACCGAGTGTTCGCATCTTCCCCGAAGAATACATGATTGACGAATACATGGAATTTCTCACAAACGGCGTGGGTCAGCGCATCACCGACCGGATTCCGGACGAAATCAGCAAAATTGTGAACGAGGAAATCGAAAGCTTCCTCACCGGCACAAAAACCGCCGCCGACTGCGCACGGATTATTCAGTCGCGAGTGAACATCTGGCTTGCTGAGCACGAATAATATTCAGCCGAGATTGCAGGCGATCCGTCGTGCTCCCGAGAATTTCCCTTACGGAAAATTCTCCAAGGTTTGGCTTTAGTTTATCTACGAATAGCATTCAGCCGAAATCGCAGGCGATCCGTCGTGCTCCCGAGAATTTCCCTTACGGAAAATTCTCCAAGGTTTGGCTTTTGATTCATCTGCGAGTAACCCAATATCACTTGACAAAATCTGCATTTTCAGCTACAATATTCAATAAATAAACCGCTCCTTTTCCGGGCATACCATAGTCAGCTCGAGGAAAGGAGTGGTCTGATGCACGATCCGAGAAACATCCGCAAGGAACCGATTTTTGACGACATGCCCATCGGCTTCGGAATGGAGCTGGTGAAGAATCCCGCCGCCATGAACCGGTTCACCCAGCTGTCCGAGGAAGAAAAGCGTTCCCTCGTCGACGGCGCGTTCAACGTGACCTCCCGTGAGGAAATGCGCGCGTACGTGGAACATTTCACCGACGGAAATCCCTTCAACAAATCCTTCTGAATCATCAACGGAGTACCCTATGAGCACCGAAATCGAGAGAAAATTCCTCATCCGCCTGCCGGATTTTGACGCGATTCCGAACCGACGCGTGCAGGCAATGACCCAGACCTATCTGAATGTCCTGCCGGAGGATCCCGGACTGGAACGCCGCGTACGCAGAATCACCGAGGACGGCATGACCCGCTTCATCTACACGGAAAAGCGGACGCTCTCCGGCTCCCGTGCGGCGGTACGTCAGGAGGATGAATGGGAAATCAGCGGTGCGGAATACGAAGACAAGCTCCGCGATGCTTACTCATGGCTCGACAAGGTGCGGCATTCCTTCCCGTTCGGCGGGCATACGGTCGAGATTGATGTGTATCCGTACGAAATCGGCGGAGATGCGCTGCTCGGTCTGGCGGTTCTGGAGATTGAAATGGCGTCGGAGGATGAGGAAATCACAATTCCGCCGTTCATTGAAGTCGTCCGTGAGCTGACCGGATCGCGGGATTTCTCCAACAAGGCGATGGCAAAACGGGTAAAATAACAAAATCAGCCTGATTTGACGGAAAATTCCGCAGAATCGGGCTGTTTTTTCGGTTTTGCGGGAACTTTCACAGGCGAATTGACGTCAAATCAACAGAACACAACGGAGGTATGCGATATGAGATTCACGATTCTGATGCTTGTCCTGCTGATGCTGGCGGGATGTGCGGATACGGCTGATCCGAAGGCAGAGGATGCGGTTCCGGCTGAGACAGTGGAAGCTCAAACGGAGACAGCGGAAACGGAAGAGGAGATTACGTCCGAGGAAGCCGAAAAGTGCCTGTACAAAGCCGTCGAAATGGCAGCTGACGCAAATTACGTCATCACATCGGACGCGGTATGGAAAAGCGTGCGGCTCGGCGATATCACGGAAGAGTATCCGTTTCAGGAAAAACTGCTCACCAAGCTGATGGACAGTGATCTCTCGCCCGACAGCGCTGTGATTCTGGTCACG
>JAFUQY010000259.1 GCA_017472105.1 Clostridia bacterium
GACCTTATCGATGGTATTCACGAAGGATTCCGTGGTATCATACGGCAGTCCGGCGATCAGATCCACGTTGATGTGCGGGATGCCGCTGGCTTTTGCGACCTCATAGGCTTCAAAGAACATCTGAGCCGTATGCGCACGTCCGATTTTTGAGAGCACCTCGTCGTTGAGCGTCTGCGTGTTGCAGTTGATCCGGTCAACGCCGTAGGATTTTGCCACGCGGAGTTTATCGGCGGTGATGGTATCCGGTCGTCCGGCTTCGAGCGTGAATTCCTCAAGAGAGGTAACATGGGACGTGATTTTACCGAGCAGAAAATCGAGCTGATCGGCTGTCAGAATCGTGGGAGTTCCGCCGCCGATGTAGACCGATGCGACATCCATGCCGGTCATCCGGATCACGCCGAAGATCTCGTCGATATTCGCGGCAAGCGCGGTGAGGTATTCGGGAATGAGCTTGAGAAGTCCCGGGGATGTGTAGGACACGAACGAGCAGTACGCGCACCGGGACGGGCAGAACGGGATGCCGACGTAGACACTGCACTGCTTCCGTTTTTCGGGCGTAATCAGCCTCGATTCCGCTACCGAGACATCCGCAGCGAGCTTTGCTTTCACGGGATTGACATAGTAGTCCTTCGCGATGACAGCCGCCGCTTCTTCGGGCGTTTTTCCGGATTCCATGATTTCGGTTGCAACCTTCGCCGGACGGACACCGGTGAGAATTCCCCACGGCGGCCGGAATCCGGTGAACGCCTCGCCTGCTTTCATGAATGCGTCCCCTGCGGCAATTTTGATATCCTTTTCGCGCTCGTCAGTCCAACTGCGGCCGGATTGTGCGCGCTCTTCCCTCTCTCCCTGACGCAGAGTGACCGACGCTGTCACGCCGTCATCCGTTTCGTCCAGATCGAGAATTGCCCAGACCACGTCATCGCCTTCCTCCTCGGTTTCCGGGAACCGTGCGCCGGGGAAGAAAATCATGGCGAGGGTCTGAACGTAATATGGTTTGATGTTTCCGTTAATTTTCAGATTCATTTTTTCGGCTGTTTCAGTACGTCCGAATCCATCGGGATGGTGACGGGGCCGTCGTTGACGAAGTCGAGCATCATGTGCGCGCCGAACCGACCGGTACCAACCTTGTCGGTGTGCGTTCTCAGACGGTCTGCGAAGTATTCGTAAAGCGGTTCTGCCACGTCGGGGGATGCGGAGTTCATGTAGTCCGGGCGGTTTCCTTTGCGGTAGGACGCATACAGGGTAAACTGGGACACCACGATGATCCCGCCGTCCACATCGGTTACCGACAGATTCATTTTATCGTTTTCGTCGGAAAATATTCTCAGTTTCGCGATTTTGTCGGCGAGAAGATTGGCGTCCTCTTCGGTATCCCCATGGGTTACGCCGAGAAGCACCATCAGTCCCTGTCCGCACTGAGCGATCACTTCGCCGTCGACCGAGACTTTTCCTTCGGAAATGCGTTGTACAATTGCTTTCATATTTTGATTGATCCTCAGATTTCAACTTTCATGCCGTCATAGGATACCGTAAATCCGTATCCCGCGGCGATGGCTTCGAATTCCTCAAGCGGATAAACCCGTCCTCCCGGAATGAAGCCGTTGTGGGAGAAGTGGTGGCAGATCCAGCGGGTGTTTTCGTCCGCCGTTCCATTCGCGATGAGGCGCTTCTGCATGGTGACATCGGTTCTGATGCCCATATGGTTCCGGTCTTCCTCGCCGCCGAGCATGACATTGGTGCAGTCAAGGCTGATCAGATCGCACCGTTTGCCGCGCAGAAATTCCATCGTTTCTTCCGGGAACATGCCGGTGTCGTGCGCGTAGAGGAAGGTTTTGCCGGTTGATTTTTCCTCCAGCAGCATCATGCGGCATTCCTGATTCTTATCGTGATCCGCCGCAAGGGGTGTGACGGTGATGCCCGCCGATGTTTCAATCGGCTTGAAGGATTCGGCGCAGTCAAAACAGAGTCCGCCGTTTTCCCCGTGACCGTCCTTCGCGCCGGGCAGTGTGCCGTTCAGCCTTGCACCGTGGAGCATGTTGCCCCAGAAGTGCAGCTTGTCCTTTTCCGTCCGCTTGCAGTAGACGGGTTCCACGCGGCAGGAGAGTTCCGTGGGTGCAAAATGGTCACTGTGCGCATGGGTTCCGACGATATCGAGAATTTTCGAGAGATTGACGCCCGCACGCATCGCACCGTAGTAGATATCCGGCGGGAAGTCGATCAGGAGCGTATCGTTGACGCAGACTGCCGCACGGCCGCGGATTTCCTTACCGCCGTTTTTCCGTGCGGATTCGCAGATGGGACACTGGCAGAACAGCGCGGGAAGTCCCTCCGATGCCGCCGTGCCGATGTATGTAATTTTCATGTTGTCACCTCGTCAGACAGATGCCGTCCATTCGTCCTGATTGCCTTCTTCCTGCACAAAACTGCCGTCGCCGTGACGGTATTCGGAGTGCGGTGTGTGATAGAAGGAGCGGATCGTGCCGTCGTCTTCAAAAATCAGCTCGCGCCAGCCCCAGAAGCAGGTTTTCGGCTCTTTTTCACCGGAATAGCTGTAATTCCCGCACTGTAAAATCGGCTTGTGACCGGTATCCTCGCCCGCATCAAGAACCGCGGAACGGTGGGTATGCCCGATCATCATGGCGAGAATCCGGTCGTTTTCGCGCAGAATCGCCTTGAACCGTTCGGATTCCCGTGCCATATCGAAATAATGCGAGAGAAGGAACACAGGCTTATCGGGACACGACGCCATGGCTTCTTCGATGAAGTCGCAGTTCACGGGCAGATAGGTGCCGTCGCTGTTCTCCTTCGGAGCGAGATTGCCGGAAAAGCTGTCGAGCATGATGAACAGAGCCGATTTCGTCTCAAGGACGTATTCGCGCGCGCATCCGGTGATCTCACGCCATGTTTCCGCGCCGTACTGCTCGTGATTGCCGGGAATGATGCAGGACGGCTTCGGCAGGCGTGACATATAGGTTTTCATAAAGTGGTCGGTGTTTGATACGGAAGGATTCCACAGATACGATCCGCCTTCGTTCCATGCCCAGAAGTCGAGGGAAACGTCTCCCATAACGATGAGCTGATCGAAGTGACCGGCGTCTGCGACATCCTTCACCATTTTCTCAAGCCGCGCCTCCGTTGACGTACCGAACCAGTGTATGTGGCAGTCGTGGAGGTCGGAGAGAAACAGAATCCGTTCTTTCATATCTGCCTCCCGGATCAGGAAAATCCTCTCGTGATGGAATGCACGTGATTGATTGCACGCAGACGGGACATGATGGAGTGGTAGTGTTCCGTATTCTTGCATCCCACAGTGAGGTTGATGATGATATCGGTTTCGGTGCGCTTCTTGGTGTTGATGGAAAGCAGGGACACCTTCATGTCCGCAAGAGCCGTCGTGACGTTTGCGATGAGCATGATATCGTTTTCCGCATAGACCTGAAGTACAACCTCGTACAGGGACTTGCCCGTGTCGATGGATGCGGAGGATTCGTTGTCCCACTCGGTCTGGATCCAGCGGTCGGCGTTGTCGGGATTCTTTCTGCCCTGAATGACGTTGGGACAGTCGCATTTATGCACGGAAATACCGTATCCCTTGGTGACAAATCCGATGATATCGTCGCCGGGAAGCGGATTGCAGCACTTGGCAACTTGACCTCGCAGCCGTATTCCCCATCCACAACGATGCCGCTGTTGGAACGGATCTTCTTGGAGGGCTTGGTCTGCACCTGCTCGGCTTCGGTGGGAATGACCTGCTCGTCGGGCTTGACAATCCGGTCGTATTCGCCCTTGATCTTGGAGATGACCTTGGTCATTGCGACGCCGTTGTAGCCGATGGCGTTGAAGAGGTCTTCCGTTTCCTTCATGCCGATTTTCTTCGCCGCGCACGCAATGATTTCCTGCTTCTGCGCATCGGTCGGTCTGATCCGGAATCCGGAGAAAATCTTGTCGATCTCGGCGATACCGATCTTGATGTTTTCCGCCTTCTTTTCCTTCTTGAACCACTGGCGGATCTTGGTGCGCGCTTCACTGGTCTTGACAATCTTGAGCCAGTCACGGCTGGGTCCCTTCGCAGAGGAAGACGTGAGAATTTCCACGATCTCACCGGTCTGCGGAACCCGGTCGATGGGCGCGATCATACCGTTGATCTTGGCACCCACCATTTTATTGCCGACCTGCGAGTGAATGGCGTAGGCAAAGTCGATGAGCGTGGAGTTCTGCGGCAGTGCGATGACGTCACCCTTCGGGGTAAAGACAAAGGTTTCGTCGCTGAAAATATCGATTTTGAGAGCATGCATGAAGTCCTCGGTGTCGATGGCGGCGTTTTCCGTGTCGATGAGCTTGGAAATCCACGACAGCTTCTTGTCGATGTCCTCCTTGCTCTTTTCACCGGATTTGTACTTCCAGTGCGCCGCGATACCGTATTCCGCAACGTGGTGCATATCCCGTGTACGGATCTGGACTTCGAAGGGGATGCCGTCCCGTCCGATAACGGTGGTATGGAGGGACTGGTACATGTTCGGCTTCGGTGTGGAAATGTAGTCCTTGAAGCGGCCGGGAATGCTCTTGAACAGCTCGTGAATGATGCCGAGCGCGGTATAGCATTCCAGTTCGGTGTCCACGATGATGCGGATGGCGTAGAAGTCGTAGATCTCGTCAAAGCTCTTGGACTGCTTGAACATCTTGCGGTAGATGGAATAAACCGTCTTGACACGTCCTTCGAGGGTGAAGTTGATGTTGTATTCCTCGAGCTTTTCGGAGACGATGGCACGGGTGTTTTCGATGAAGTTCTGGTTCAGACCGTACTTGCGTTCAATGTCGCTTGAGACTTCTTCGTAGCCGATCGGGTCGAGATAGGACAGCGCGAGGTTTTCGAGTTCCTGCTTGATGCGCTGCATACCGAGACGGTGCGCGAGCGGCGCGTAGACGTGCATGGTCTCGAGCGCGGTGGTACGGCGTTTGGCGTCGATCTTGACGCCGAGCGTGCGCATGTTGTGGAGACGGTCGCAGAGCTTGATGAAGATGACGCGGATGTCCTTGGACATGGCGAGAAGCATTTTGCGGATGTTTTCCATGTTGGCTTCTTCCTTGTCCTCGACGTTGATGACCTTCATCTTGGTCAGACCGTCGACGAGCATGGCAACTTCCA
>JAFUQY010000260.1 GCA_017472105.1 Clostridia bacterium
AAGGACTCTTTTTCACGGAGTCCTTTCTTGTTTCTGTTCAATTGATCCGCAGCTTCAGCCGCAGGCTCATGTCGTGTACCCGCGTCACATCCACCTTCGTCACCCATCGGTCATACGTCAGAAGACCGTTCGTTTCATCCTCCACGTCCGAGACCTGCGTGTACACCGCGGCGCACAGACCCTGCTTCACCGCCGGGATGATTTCATTCTCGTACAGTTCAGCAAACGCATTCTCAAACGCCCGGCAGTCGTCGTATTTCCGGTAGCCGTAGGTTTTGTCGGGATTGAACGCGTGATTTTCGACCTTGCACGCATATCCGCCGAACTCGGAGAGCACGATGGGCCTGTCCGACAGCTTCAGCTTCACGGGCTTGAAGTACACGTGCAGGCTTTCCACGTCACTCGGCACACCGAAAAACCACCCGGATGCGGTGTCAATAAAGCGAGTGCTGTCCAGCTGCTTCAGACGGTTGTATGCCGATTCCCCGTCGAACTGTCCCCAGCCTTCGTTGAATATCGTCCAGTACACGATGCACGGGAAGTTTCCGAGCTGACTGACCGTCTCCTCCATGCCGTCGAGAAATGCCTGACGGGACTGCGGATTGGCGTGCAGGTTTTTGTCGCCGCGCTTTTTCAGTCCGATCGTCGGCAGTGCGGTGTCGCGCAGGAAGGAATACCTGCCGTTGTTGACCATATCCTGGAACACTGCCATACCGAGGCGGTCGCATTCGTAGTAGAACCAGTCCGGCTCGACCTTGATGTGCTTGCGGAGCATGTTGAAGCCGAGCTTTTTCATTTCCGTGATGTCGCGCGTGAAGCTGTCCGGGGATGCGGGCGTGTAAATCCCGTCGGAGAAGTACCCCTGATCGAGCAGGCCGTGGAAAAAGTACGGTTTCCCGTTCAGACACAGCCGCGCAATGCCGTCGACGGTCTTCACTTCCAGCGTACGCAGTGCAAAATACGACTGCACCACGTCCTCGCCCGCCGTCAGCGTGAAGCGGTAGAGATACGGATTCTCCGGCGTCCAGTTCTGCGGCTCGGGAATTCTGATCTCGGCAGCTCCGTCGTCAAGCTCTGCAAAAATCGGCATCCGCCCGGTTTCGATCCGGATTTTCCCGTTTTTCACGCCGCGCGCGCGGATTGTCACAGTGTCGAGTGTGGTTCTGATCTCAAGCGATTTCACGTATTCCGCCGGGACGCTCTCGAGCCACACGGTCTGCCAGATGCCTGTCACCGGAGTGTACCACATGCCGCCGCGTTTTTCGCGCTGTTTCCCGTACGGCAGAATTCCGTCGAGACGGTCGGTGACTTCCACGGTCAGGATGTTTTCGTCCGTCAGGCAGTCGGTCACATCAAAGGAAAAATGTCCGTATCCGCCGCGGTGTTCGCCGAGTGTCCAGCCGTTGAGCGTCACCTTCGCGCACTGATCCACCGCCCCGAAGTGCAGAATCACGCGGTCACGCACAAATCCGTCGGGCAGTGTGAACGTTTTGAAGTAGCTCAGGCACGGATTCTTCCCGAGACGGCGGCCGATTCCCGACAGCAGGGATTGGGGCACAAACGGTACCGTGATGTTCTCCGACGGCCCGCCGTTCACGGTGATCTGCCATGTTCCGTTGAGATTGAAGAAGGAGTCGCGGCGCAGTCCCGGTCTGGGATACACATCCCACGGAGTTTCGCCGGAGTACAGCAGCCATTCCCCTTCCCTGGTGAGTATCTGCCGCATATTGTCCTGTTTCATGTTTTCTTCCTTAAATTTATATTACAGTTCCGTTATTTTTATCTGATTCTTCTTCGCATCCGTCTTCCGCACGGTCACGCGGTCGTCTCCGGTGAGATTTCCGATGAGAAGCGGTGAGAGCGGATTGTGACTGCTGTGATTTTCCTGCACGAGCGGGAGGATGTAGTTGGCATAACAGTACCGGCATCCGTTGACGCAGGTGTTGTATGCCCCGATATCCACCGCCGATGCACATCCGCACGCCTTCCGCTGATTTCTGTCGCGCGGTGCGGTGATCGGCTTCCCGGCAATTCCTGAGAGACGCTCCGTGTCGATGCATGCGGCGTGCGTGATGCCGTAGGATGAGAGATCCGCCTCCTCCGCACAGGTGTCAATCGTGATGCCGACCCGCTTCGCAGTTTCCGAAAACGCCGTCAGAATCCGGTCAAGCTCGTACGCATCCGGCGGTCGGATATCCGGTGCTGTTTTCCGGGTGTTTTTGTAGAAATCGAGAAAGCTGATCGTGCATTTTTCCGCAGAATCCGCGAGCATCTCCGCCAGTTTCGCGAAATACCGGATGTGATACTCCGCAGTGTACGTTTCGCTGATGAAGATGGGATCGTACCGCCAGACAACGCGATGCCGCCCCAGCTTTTCTGCCAGCGCACGGAACGCGGGAATGAGCACATCGTTCTTCGACGGCACGTTCGTCTCCGCATCGCGTCCGTATGAAGTCAGCGTGAACTGGAAGTAGTACGGATACTCCTCCAGAAGATGCAGGCGGTTCATCATCGGCACGGGATTTTTCGTCCAGAATACGAATCCGTCCACGGCGTCCCGGTTCAAGGGAATCTTCGACACCTGATGCGGATTCATGGGATTGCGGACGCAGACGAAGCCCTCGTTCAGCCGATGGAAAAACCAGTCTGCGTACAGTGCCGGGATATCCGTCCGTCGGCTTGCGCTGATAATCATCTCCGTCCTCCCTGTTTGTTCTTCTGCTATTATCCTATCACAATTCCGGGATTTTTGCAAGAAAAAACAGACGGATCCCCGCATTTTTCGCAGAAAACCGACTGTATTTTATGCATTTACAGACGCATGAGGTAGTCGTAGCACTTTCTGATGTATTCGAGCTTGTAGCCGCGCACTTCCATGGGTGCAAACCGCTCGCCGGGGATTTCGAGATTGAAGAGATCCGCGTAGCCGATTTCACGCAGAGCCGCAACGACCTTGTCAAACTTGACCTGACCTCTGCCGAAGGGCATCATGTGCTGGTCACGTTCGCCTTCGTTGTCCGCGATGTGGAGCGCATGGAGACGGTCACCTGCCGCACGGATGAAGCGCACCTGATCCTTGTCTTCGGCGAGATTGAGGTGTCCGGTGTCAAGGCAGATGCCGAGGTGACGATCACCCACCGCGTCGATCATGGCGTTGATCTGTTCAATGGTTGCCGCGATTCCGCCGATGTTCTCCAGACATACCTTGAATTCACGGTCGCCGAGGTATGCGTCCACCTTTTTCAGAATCGCAATGTTCCGAGCCGCGCGTTCTTCCCACGTCAGATCGGGTTCGGATGCACAGCGGTCCACATGGAGCACGCCGTTTCTGATGCCGATTGCGTGGTACAGATCCAGCCAGCCGCACAGCTTATCGTACGCATCCGCATCGGTGCACAGACGGATCTTGAGCCACAGGTGTCCCTGCGTCATGGTGAAGTTTTCGCGCTCGAGGAACGCCCTGAATTCCGCACCCACCGTCTTGGGATCCCCGCGTTTCAGCAGCATTTCGCCGTGTTCGTCCGACAGTTCCGCCGCCGTAATGCCGTGCTTTTTCAGTTCCAGCACCGCGTCCTCGGGAGAAAGTTCGATGTAGTACGCCGTCCACACCGCAAGTTCGGGTTTCGTCATAATCAATACCTCCGTTGGCATTTTTTTCTTATGATACCACGAATCGCCCGGATTGTCCAGTGAGTAAAAGAAAAAAGCAGCCATTTTTGCGTGACTGCTTTTAACCCATATCTCGGAGAATTTTCCACAAGGGAAATTCTCGGGAGTGGGATGGTATTCTTACGCTTTCAGCTTCAGAGTATTCCCACTCATCTGTTGTTGATGAGCTTGGTGAGTTCAACGGGATCAACAATGGTGTCGCCCTTGTAAACACGCATGTTGCCGGACGCGATTTCGTCGATGAGGATCACTTCGCCGTTGTTGTAGCCGAATTCGAACTTGATGTCCCACAGATCGAGGCCGATGGTCTTGAGGTCGTCCGCAACAACCTTGGTGATCTTGAGGGTCTGTTCCTTGAGGCTCTTGAACATTTCTTCGGTCATGATGCCGAGCGCAACGAGACCTTCGCCGGTTACCAGCGGGTCGCCCTTTTCGTCGTTCTTGAAGGTGCATTCCACATAGCCGCCCTCAAGTCTGGTGCCGTTCTGGATGCATTCGCCGTATCTGCGGATGAAGCTGCCGGTTGTAACAAGACGGCAGATAACTTCAAGACCGTTGCCGCCCTTATCCTTGCCGAAGCAGTCAGCGGGAAGAACTTCCATGGTAGCGTTTTCAAGGTCAGCGGAAACGTAGTGGGTCTTGATGCCTGCTTCCTTGAGCTTTTCGAAATAGTAAACGGAGGTTTCCAGGTTTGCCTTGCCGATGCCTTCGATGGTCAGACCGACGGTGTTTTCGCCGGGATCGAACACGCCGTCCTTGCCGGTGCAGTCGTCCTTGAACTTGAGCAGTACATTGCCGTTGTCGAGAGCGTAAACGTCCTTGGTCTTGCCGGTGTAAATCTTGTTCATACCATTGCTCCTTGATGGATTTATATATAGATTGAAAACTTTGTCCGGATATATTATAGCAGAATCGGGCGATGTTGTCAGCAGTAATTCTGCAAGAAAATACAGCGTCCGACGGATTTTTTTTGCACAGATATGCGCGGCGCACTTTTCAACCGGCGTTTTTTATGATATACTGTATGAAAAACGGGAGGTATCTGCATGACAGTCGACGGATTTGAAATCACGGTGACGCGGAAAAACGTGAAGAACATCAATCTCAGAATCAAGCCGCCGGACGGGAGAATCGAGGTATCCTGCCCGCGCCGCGTGACAAACGAACAGCTCGCCGCCTTCATCCGGGAGAAATCCGGCTGGATCCGGGCGCACCGTGAGAAAATTCTCTCAGCCTCCACCGCACCGGAGAAGCAGTATCTCACCGGCGAAACGATTCCCGTGTGGGGCATAAACTACCCGCTGACGGTTCTCACCGGTGCCCCGGCTGTACAAGTGACGGAATCCGGTGTGATCCTGACCGTACCGGAGAACAGCACCGCCGACGACCGCAAAGCCTGCATCGATTTCTGGTACCGGGAAAACCTCAGCCTCGCCGTCGGAAAACGGATGCCGTACTGGGAAGCGAAAACAGGACTGAAATGCAGCCGCGTCTCAATCCGGGACATGAAAACCCGCTGGGGTTCCTGCACGCACGCAACCGCCGCGATCCGCGTGAATCTCCGCCTTGCCGAAAAGCCGCCCGAATGCCTCGACTACCTCATCCTGCACGAGCTGACCCACATCCGCCATCCCAACCACAGCCGTGCCTTCTACGCCGATATCGAGAAGCACATGCCCGACTGGAAAGAGCGCCACAGAATCCTCAACGGCAGGGATGAAGATGAATGATATATACGACTCCACCGTTGGTTGAATTTTTACGAAAACCGCGTTATTGATTTTCTTCCTCCGTAACCGTATAATAAAATCATCAAAGCGCTTTGAAATCCATCATAACGAGGAACTGACATGCTCAACCTTGGCGAAAAAATACGGGAATTGCGTAAAAAGAAGGGACTTACACAGGAACAGCTTGCGGGAGCTCTGAACCTCTCTCCACAGGCAGTCTCGAAGTGGGAGAACAGTGATTCCTACCCTGATACAGAAATGCTCCCCGTTCTCGCTGGATTTTTCGGTGTCTCCCTTGACATCCTGTTTGGCTACAATGCAAGCACAATGAGCGAAGAAATCGAGAAGATCCAAGAAGATGCGGGCAAATATTTTTACAGCGACCAAAAGCGTTACGTTGAAATCATAAAAGATGCACTGAAGGAATACCCCGGAAATGAGGAACTCCTTTTCTGCCTGCTGAATATCTACACAGGGTACGACTTTGTTCCCATTGACGGCAGCGATCACCTTGACGAAGCATTGGAGATTGCCAACAGAATTCTCGCTGAGAGCACGGATTATCCGACAATCTGCTGGACAAAAGAACGACAGGCCGGAATTTTTCTGAAAAAAGGCGAATATGACCACGCAAAGAAAATCTATGAATCCCTACCTCACCCAGACGATATCCCTGTCCGCAACGAAACCATTGCTTACATGCTCTCGGGCAGGGATAAGCTGGACGCGGCAATCTATTTCAGAAACGGAAGTATCGAAAAACTGTACACCGCCTGTGAAAAGGAAGGCGATGCATGGTTCACAATGAATGAGCACCCCGAGGTGAGATTCCGTGATTATACCCCGGACGACTATATTCCGCAAGCCATGAAATGCTACCGCAAAGCTCTTGCCGTGCTTGAACTGTTCCTGCTCACAGAATATGAAGGTCAGAATCAATACATGTGGGCAGGTATGCAGACCTTCCACTGGTATTTTCATCAGAAAATCGCCGCCTGCCATAAAAGACTGGGACAGATCGCGGAATGCGAAGCCGAAATCAAGGAAGCATACCGGATCGTATCCACCGCATGGAACGACTTTGAAGAAAACCGGGATTATTACATGGAACCCTTCAATCAGTATTTGAAGAATTGCGGCTTAGCCGAATATATTAAATAATAACCAAACGCCCGCTCCACCAGACCGGCAGAACGGGCGCTTTCGATTATTATCGATTCAATCTTATCTCTTATCTGAGATTAATGATATTCCGGCAGCCATCCCTTGTGCGCTTCGATGAGGTCGTCGCAGAGAGAAACGATATCGTCGATGGAGAGCTCGGAGGAGGTGTGAGGATCCATCATTGCTGCCTGATAGATGTATTCCTTCTTCTTGGTAACAGCCGCTTCGATGGTGAGGAGCTGTGCGTTGATGTTGGTCATGTTCATAGCCGCAAGCTGAACCGGGAGCGGAGGCTGCTGAGTGGGCTGGATGCCGTACTTGTTGACGAGACATGCAACTTCTACGCATGCTTCAGCGGGAAGGTTTGGGATCAGGCCGTTGTTGATGACGTTGCCGCCGATCTTGTAGGGCTTGTCGGTAACCATTGCTTCCATGATGTAGGATGCATATTCGTGGGTACGCTTGTGGGAAACGTCGCCCTTGACGTACTGTTCGCGGTCGTTCTTCCAGCGTGCGATCTGGTTCACGCAGCGGCGCGGGTATTCGTCCAGCGGAATGTTGTACTTCTGGATGAGTTCCGGATACTTGGACTTGATGAAGAATGCGTTGTATTCGGAGTTATGTTCGCTGGATTCGGTGCAGTAGTAACCGAGACGGCGGATGTATTCGTAGCGTACGAGGTCACCGTGCTTGGAGTCACCTTTCGCGAGTTCTTCTTCGAGGGTCTTGATCGCGCGGCGGCGGATTTCGGGATACAGGTCGTTGCCGTCAGCGTCTTCGATTTCAAGGAGCCATGCCATGTGGTTGATACCTGCGATGCGTTCGCGGATGGGTTCCTTGTATTCGATGCCGAGCGCGTTCATGATCCCGCGGGAGCAAACCTGTACACTGTGGCACAGACCGACGGTCTTGATGGGAGTGTAGCGCTGCATGTAGCCTGCGAGCATTGCCATCGGGTTGGTGTAGTTGAGGAACCATGCGTTGGGGCAGACTTCAGCCATGTCGTTCGCGAAGTCTTCCAGAACGGGAATGGTACGGAGCGCACGGAAAATACCGCCGATGCCGAGGGTGTCCGCGATGGTCTGACGGAGGCCGTACTTCTTGGGCACTTCGAAGTCGGTTACGGTGCAGGGCTCGTAAAGACCAACCTGAATCGCGTCAACGACGAAGTTTGCACCGCGGAGTGCTTCCTTGCGGTTTTCGACGCCGAGGTACTTCCTGATCTTCGCTCTGCCTTCGTTGATGTTGCGGTTGAGCGAGTCGATCATGATGTAGGATTCTTCCAGACGTTCCGCATCGATGTCATACAGAGCGATTTCGAAATTCTGGAGCGCGGGAGTCAGCATGCAGTCGCCGAGTACGTTCTTGGCAAATACAGTGGAGCCGGCGCCCATAAATGTGATTTTTCCCATGGTAATCTCCTTTGGAAACAAATTTTTTCTATATTGTATCATAGATTCTTCCGAAAAGCAAGGGAGAACTGTCGAAAAGCATAAAAAAAGCATCGGAAGGAATGATTAAAAACCGATGCTTTTTCTCTTATTAGCACAGCCGCAGAATACGGACCTCAAGGATCCACCGGTGGTGTACTGCCGAATTGTTTGTAGCAACCGGTAAAACCGGATGTACGCTGCGCCGCGGCGGTTCTTCCGTCAAAATAAGTTTGGGCTGGAATAAGACTTATTCATGAGCGATATCAAATTCAATGTGATATCATGGTGTATTATATCACATTGATTTCGATATGTCAACCCATTTATCGATTTTATTCACACATTTTATGCCGCCGTATGGGATACAATAAGACAGAAGGCGGTGATAACATGAACGACGGCATCAATTACGAAGAGATGATTCCGAAGAGACTCGCGGAGCTCCGGATGCAGAAAGGCGTTTCGGCGCGGGATATGAGCCTGTCTCTCGGTCAGAGTGCAAGCTACATCAACAACATCGAAAACGGAAAGGCTCTGCCGAAAATGCTTCCTTTCTTTTATATATGCGAATATCTCGGCATCACTCCCGCTGAGTTCTTCACGCCGGAAATCAGCAATCCGAAAAAATCAAACGAACTGATGCAGGAAATCAACAGACTGAACGCCCGGCAAATCGAACTCCTCGAAAATATCATCCGCGAATTCCGCAGAACCAAGTAAACCGTACTTGACTTCTGCGGTTTTCTCTGGTATAATAGATTTGATACAATTTATTTTAAATCTTCAATTCCAAAGGAGTCCGCAATGGTAAGCC
>JAFUQY010000261.1 GCA_017472105.1 Clostridia bacterium
CGTGAACACCCCCGAAAAGATCGCGTACATGCTCGAAATGCGTTCCTCCAACCGCAACCGCGTGGAAGACTACGCTGACAAGTTCGGCGTTCCGTTCTTCGCAGGCAAGAAGCCCTGGGGCGAAAAGGTTGACGTTATCATGCCCTGCGCAACCCAGAACGAAGTCAACATTGACGACGCAAAGGCTATGGTTGCAAACGGCCTGAAGTACTACGTTGAAGTTTCCAACATGCCCACCACCAACGAAGCTGTTGCATACCTCAAGGCAAACGGCGTTATCGTTGCTCCTTCCAAGGCAGTAAACGCGGGCGGTGTTGCAGTATCCGGTCTCGAAATGAGCCAGAACTCCATGCGTTACAGCTGGTCCTCCGACGAAGTTGACGCAAAGCTCAAGGACATCATGAAGAGCATCTACGAAGCATCCGTTTCCGCTGCAAAGGAATACGGCATGGAAGGCGACCTCGTTGCAGGTGCCAACATCGCAGGCTTCCTCAAGGTTGCAGAAGCTATGCTCGCTCAGGGTATCGCATATTAATCAAACCGAACAAACAAAAATCGGCAGAGTGTATTTTCCGTACACCCTGCCTTTTTTGTGTTTGTTTATGCATCCGGATGACTGTTTATGCAGTGCAAATCACCACACAAACGGGATCAGACGCCATTTGACTTTGGTTTTGTACTCCGCGTAGCTCTCAAGTCCTTCGGTCAGCACCGCTTCCTCGTTGAGAATCCGCACCGCGATGCCGACGGGATACACCAGCATGACGACGAATGCGATCCATGACCCCAGCACCAGCGGAATGGCGAGAAAGAGCACGACCGTTGCCGCGTACATGGGATGCCGCACGATACCGTAGAGCCCGGTGGAGACGACGCTCTGATTTTCCTGCACTTCAACGGTACGGGAGAGATACGCGTTTTCGCGCATGACTTCGGCATACATCGCGTAGGACAGCAGAAGAAGCACCGATGCCGTCACCGTCAGCCATGCGGGAATCTCCGTCCAGTGAAAGCGGTGGTCGAGTCCGGCAAGGATGAACGAAGCGATGAACGCAACTCCCGTAACCGCAACGACACCACGCTGAGTGGATTCCTTTTCGCGATGACGGAGCCGTTTTTCGAGCAGTTCCGGGGATTTGACAAGCAGCACCGTCCCGAGAATCAGCATGGGGACGAAGAGAAGTCCCAGAAACAGCCATGCGCCGGGAAAATCGAACGTGCCCGCCGGGAGAAACAGCAGAAGTCCGACGAAAAGTGCACCTGCGAGAAATTTTGTCAGAGCCTGAAAGAGTAATTTCATAATGTCCGCCTTTCACAAAACAACAACAGCCCGCTCCATGAGGAAAACGGACTGTTCTTTTCATTTATGCCTGATATTCGTAGCCGAGTCTGAGCGCCTTTTCGTTCTTTTCGATGAGAGCGGTCTTGGTCGCGGGAATGCCTGCAATCAGATAATCGCGGAATTCAGCGTAATCGAAAATGCCGGTCACCTTGAGAATGTAGCCGATGAGGATGACGTTTGCAAAGCCCTTGAGGTCGTTTTCGTCAGCCATGCCGGACGCGGGAACGTATTCCGCCTTGATGTCGGTGCGTTCGCTCTTTTTGTCGATGAGGGTGGAGTCACAGAACACAATGCCGCCGGGTGCTACCTTGGGTTCGAACTTGTCGAAGGAAGGCAGATTCATAACCACAGCGATGTCGGGGGAAGATACGCTGGGAGAACCGATTTCTTCATCGGAGATGACAACGGTGCAGTTGGAAGTACCGCCGCGCATTTCGGGACCGTAGGAGGGAAGGAAGGTTACATTCTTGTCGATGTGCATGCCCATCTTCGCCATCTGCTTGCCGGAGAACTGGATACCCTGACCGCCGCTGCCTGCAAAAATGATTCTGGTTGTCATATTATTCACCATCCTTTACAGCTTCGGTGTCCTTGTAGGTGCCGAGCGGGTAGTAGGGCATCATGTTGTCGCGGAGCCACTGGAGAGCGTCCACGGGAGAGAGACCCCAGTTGGTCGGGCAGGTGGAAAGAACTTCAACGATGGAGAATCCCTTGCC
>JAFUQY010000031.1 GCA_017472105.1 Clostridia bacterium
ACCGCCACTGCACCATCACGTCGCAGTATCGGTCGGGATTGCCTTCGATGAGCCTGCGCATCTCCTGTCCGCGTCCGATGATTACCTTCGACAGCGCCTGAAACATATTGCTGCACATGCGCTGTGCGTCGTCCGCGAGATGTGCCGGGAACAGCTTCCGGTAGCCGTCCGTGTATGCAGTGACACAGCGGTTGTATTCCTCCATGACGGGCGTGAAGTGCCGCAGGATGATTTCGTCAAACGCCGCCTTCTGCTCCTTCGTGAACGACGGAACCGTGACAAACAGCTCCGCACCGCGCTTTTCGATGTATCCGTCACGGATCGCACCTGCCGCACCGTCCTTCTGTTCCGTCGAACCGCGGTAAATGATGTCCTCGCATGCGTCGATGTTGATATCGTACATCATCGAGCGGTATCCGAAGCCGCCGTATCCGCCGTAGACGGTGTGCGAAAACCGTCCGCAGTTGTTCGAGCAGTGATTCCGGTTCATGCCGATCCGGGGATGCGCGCCGGTTTCCGTATATCCGCAGTAACGCCAGTGATACCCGTCGTAGGATTCGGGAATCTCGGGATAGGTCAGGGGATTGAATTTCTCCGCCAGCAGATCGAACGCCATGGCGGCATACAGGAGAATCAGCTCGTCCTCCGTTTTTTCCGCCCGGTAGAACGGGATTTCAAGGATTTCCGCCGCGGCTTTTTCCAGTGCATCCAGCAACGGAACGACGGCGGGTTCCATGCATTTTTCCGCGTTTTCCTCGCAGTAAATGCCGTGTTTGTCCGAGAAAATCACGAAATCCGTGCGGTATCTGCCCTTCCCCTGCTCGATCATGGCTTCTTTTTCGATCAGATACGCCGTCCGATCCTCGATATAGTACGCCGGAACACCGGTCAGCTTCGCGATTTCCTCCACGGTGAGTGCTTTTTCGTAGCAGTGGAACAGGATGTTCTGCGAAAGCGCGTCGCGGATGAACCAGCTGGGAAATTGACTGTCTTTACCGTTAAATTCACCGCTTCCGTAGAATCCCGGGTGGATTTTCATAGGTCTGAGTGCAGTTTCTTCCATATTCGTGTACTCCTTTTTCAGTTTTTTCCGAGCCTCCGCCAGCCGCCATGTGACGGTTCCTTCGGGTACGGCGAGAGCTTCGGAAATCTGTTTCACGGAAAGGCCGTCGTAGTAATGCAGGACGATGATATCCCTGTAAATCCGGGACAGCATGGCGATTTTCTCGCGAAGATGCGCGTACAGCTCCTCACAGTCCTCATCAGGCTCATCCGGGATGCGCTCGATCACCTCTGCGGGGACGTCATAGGAATACATCGCGCGCTGTTTTCCCATGCTCCGCCGGAAGGATCGGGTCACGTTCTCCGCCAGCCGCCACAGCCACGGCTCGAACCGGCTTTCATCCCGCAGGTTCGGAAGAGATCGGACAGCGGCAAAGAGGATCTCCTGCGCCAGTTCTTCTGCTTCCTCCTGTGAGGACGTCCGGTTCACCGCGAATGCATATACGCGGTCAACATAGTTCTCGAAAATCTCAGCCTGCATCGGTTTCACCTGCCTTTCGCTTATAAAGTGCACGGATATGGGAGAATATTGGGTGGGTTTGGGGATTTTTTTCTAAAAAAACGGACGATTCCGAAGAACCATCCGTTTTCGTTGTCTTATTCCATCACTTCCGCTACGGGGAGCTCGGTAAGTCTGATATTCGTGCAGCCGTAGGGGATGAACTTCACCTTTTCCACCGGTCCTATCGGCATCGCGGACATGGGTTCACGGCGCGCAATCAGCTTGTAGCCGGGCTCAAATCCCCAGTTGATGCGGCGTACGGGAACTTCCAGAGAAATCGCCGCGGTTTCAGGTGCGAAGGGCATCTCGCCGATCACGCCGGTGTCGTTGACGTTAATGCCGCAGGTGCAGGAATCCGCCAGCGCGTACTGCCATTCGGTCGTGGGACGGACTTCCCAGTCGCAGTAGGGGAACTTTCTTTCCACGTTATTGCGGACGTATTCGAGCTTCGTCCAGTCTTCGCCGATGGCAAGAGCGTAAACGAGCGGACCGCGTTCGATGGTCTTGAAGCCGGTGGGACGGTCAGCGAGCTTGATTTCGTAGCCCAGCTTGAGAGTCACAACGGAGGTGCCGCTCCATGTGCGCTTGAGGGAAACCATGGTGCCGGGTTCAGCCGTTTCGCCGTCGATTTCAGCGGATGCGGCACATGCGGGAATGCGGAGGGTCAGAGTGAAATCCACGTCTTCGTCCGCAGTCACGATGTAGTTGACCACATTGCCGAACGGGTAGAGGGTTTCCGCCTCGATCTTCACTGCCTTGCCGCCGATCTTTGTGTTCAGCACAGCGGGAGCAAGCGCGCATACGGTCACGCCGTCGTCAGCCTTCATGAAGGTGGACATCGCGAATTTCGGCCAGCCCTGATTGAAGTTCGCGGTGCAGCAGCCGAAGTTGGGTTCAAGGCCGTACAGGTGGGATTCGCCGCTGTTGGTACGGAAGATGGGCTTTTCGAGACGGACGCAGGCAATCTGGTTGGTCATCTGGTCGTACTGATGCGCCCACATATCGGGAGTGATCGTTGCGGGAAGCGCATTGTACGCCAGCTTTTCCAGACGATCCGCCCAGATGGGATTCTTCGTGAAGGAGTACAGTACTTCGTAGGAGTACATCGCTTCGGTCACACTGCAAAGCTCGGTACCCTGAATCGGAGAGAAACCGGACAGGCATTCGTCGCCGGTGAAGTGACCGACAGCGGTGCCGTGGTATGTAAACAGATTGTCGAGCATGAATTCGGAGAAGGAGTCGTCGATCTCGCCGTTTTCGAAAATGGAGGAAAGACCGCCCGCCTTGATCGCCATACCCTGGTTTACAACATGGGATTCCTGACGCCATACGTTTTCGGGCTGTTCGTAAGGCCAGTCTGCGTAGAGACCT
>JAFUQY010000262.1 GCA_017472105.1 Clostridia bacterium
TCCACTTCCACAAGGTTGTAGCCGGAGATGGAGGTGTTCAGTCTCTTTTCAAAGGGAGCGTACCAATAGGGATCAATCGCGTTTTCGCCGTTCATGATGCCGACAATGGAGCCGACGGTTGCGCCGTTGCAGTCGGTGTCAAAGCCGGGCTGAACTGCGAGACAGATGGACTTGCCGAAATCCCCTTCACCGCACAGCAGAGCCATGGTGCAGATCATTGCGTTGGAGTTGGTGTAGCACCAGTCGTTTGCCGAATGTTCGTTGTACTGCGCGTGGATTGCTTCCATGATTTCTTCCGCAGTTTTGCCTTCGTCATAGAGCGCGATGACCTTCTTCACGTCCTCGGTCAGTCTGGACTTTGCGGGAACGTATGCAAGACCGGCGTCGATGATGGCACGGATGTCATTGGTTACCGCAGCCGCCGCGATCATTGCCGCGATGTACATTTCGCCGTAGATACCGTTCTTGACGTGGGAGATGGATGCGTCACGGAATGCCATTTCCGCAGCCGCCGCGGGATTGCCGGGGTTGATGTAGCCGAAGAAGTCGCCTCTGATCTGCGCGCCGATCCATTCGCGGTAGGGGTTCTTGTAGGTTGCGGTTTCGGGAGCCCACAGACCCATTGCGGCATTGCGGTATGCAACACGTTCCGCAGTACAGCATGCCAGCATCGGAATCCACGCGAGCCATGCTTCGAGAACGTCGTCCGGCTTGAAATCACGGCCGTAGCGGGTCACGAGCTTGAGCGCGAAGGTGGTATAGTTGGTGTCGTCGTCGATGGGAGCCGCGCCGTGTACGTTGTCGGCAAAGCAGCTTCTGCGGTTGAGTCTGTATGTTTCAACCAGCTCATCGGAGAATTCCTTCGCCATGATGTATTTGTGCATCGGGTAGTTGTCGGTCGCCTTGAGGACGGGATGCAGCAGATTGGTTCTCCAGCCTTCGACGGGCTTGCCGAGGAGACAGCCTGCGATTCTGCCGATCCATGCGCCGGACAGCTTTTCCAGCAGTGCATCGCCTTCGGGAGCGGCGGGAAGAACAGGAGCCTTCACAGCAGAGGGAGATTCCGCGAGAATTTCCGGCAGAGTGGAAGGTTCCACGTAGGGATAGTCCGCGCGGATGGGTGCGTTTGCCATCTTTGCGCAGAGCTCGGTGATTGCGTCTTCCGCTGCAAACATTTCAGTTTCGGGAAGATCCGCAAGTGCCTGTACGGCTGCCTTGTACTTTTCAACTTCGCGGCCTTCGAGAATGCACTGTTCGTATTCAACGAGAATGTCGCGGCCTATGCGGATCCAGGGGGCGTGCTTGAGCATAATTGGTTCTCCTTTATTCAGATATGCATGAGCATATTATAGTTCTGCTTGTAAATTTCGTAGGGATGTCCCGTTTCGTACAGGAAGCGTCCCTGATAACCCACCTCCTCAAGGGTGGAAATCAGCTCTTCCCAGTCGATTTTGCCGACGCCGGGAAGCTGATGCCGTTCGTCGATGAAGTCGTAGTCGGACACATGCAGGGTCACGATCTTCTCACCGACGGCGCGGATGTAGTGGACGTTGGATTCCGTCAGGCTGTGGTTGGTATCAAATACCACGCGCAGATCGGGAATGCGGTCGAGGAAATACAGCATCTCGTCGGATGTGCGGCAGAGGCAGGTCCGCGGCAGATTTTCCAGCGCGAGAACCATCCCGGCTTTCCCGGCAGCCTCCGCGAGCTTCGCGATGGTGTCAGCGGCAATTGCAAGCCGTTCCGCGCGTTCTTCTTCCTGATACGGCTCTCCGGAAGGATGGATGACGGCAAAGGTCACACCCGCGTCCCCGGCGGCGTTCATCAGCTCGGTCTGGACTGCGATCAGCTTTTCCCGTACCTCAGCGTCACGTGCGGCAGGGTCGAACTGCGAGAACGGTCCGAACGGCAGGTGAATCGAGGAAATGTTCACGCCGTGCGCCTTTGCGAGAGCGGAAATCTCCTTTGCTTTGTTCGGGTAATCCAGTGTTTCGAAGAACGGCTCCGGCTTACCGGACGACAGCTCGATTTCATGAATGCCGTTTTCAGCCATTTTCTCAAAATCCCCTGCATTCATCCGTCCGACACCGAACGATACGGCAAGGGGCCATGTTTTGCGGTCAGTCATATTCACACCTCGTACTGACAGATTTGGATGACTTGATTTTAGCATATCTGCCATGGCTTTGCAAGTGGTTTGCGGCTATTTTTTCATCTTTTTCACAATAAAAAACCGCAGGCGGTGACCCACGGTTTGTGTGATGGATGAAAATCAGATCTGGAAATTCGGTTTTGCGGCGTCGATCTTGCTGCCCTTGGTGATGGGACCGTTGAGCTGAACCGCGCGCCATTTTTCCTCAAACGCAATCGCGGACGCCGACGGAACGGGAGCCGGCACACGTCCGAAGAAGCGGTCTTCAAACTTCGCGGACTGCTCTGCGAGAAGTTCAATCAGCGCAGCCGGCGCGTCTTCCATGGCATAGGCACGCATCGCAGTACCCTCGCCCTGACAGATCCGCTGACGGCGCGGGAAGTAGGTTTTCAGAAGGAACTGCGCGTAGGACACCAGTCTCAGGCTTCCGTAGCAGCGGTAGTGACGGTCGTATTCATCCCCGACGGCTTCGACCGCAGTACAATTGCCCGCACGGACCGCGTCGATGATGGCGTCGTTTTCGTTTGCCTCAGCGAAGCAGATCGTGAAGTAATGCGGGAAGGTTCCGGCTTTCTCGATTCCGTGCACGTCACTGGAGCCGACCACGGGGATCGTCACGCCTTCCGCGCGGAGTTCTGCCCACATTGCCACGGAGCGGTTGTTGCCGACCTGACCCATGCCGCCGATGAGCTCATATGCATCGAACATGCCGCTTTTCAGGAGAATCTGCGCAAATTCGTCGCGGACATTGTGAACCCGCCCGGACGGTCTCCAGTAGGGATGCGCAAAAATCGCAAGTCCGCCCGCTTCGTGGATTTTGTCCGCCGCCCACATCGCTCTCGCGTAGCGGTAACGGTAGGATTCCGGAATCTCTGCGGGAACGCGGGTTTCGTATTCGGTGACTTCGGCTTCGTAGGCTTCTCTTTCATGCACATACTTCGCAGCGACGCTCTGTTTGCCGCCGACATGGACGATGTGAACCGTGCTGGTGGGTGCGTGGATTTCCTCACCGTACACGCGGGTGAATCCCATCTTCACGCCGGCGTAGGTTTCGTCGATTTCACCGCCGGGATAGTAGCGGTTGTGGTCGGTGAGCGCGTCAAAGTCGTAGCCCTGTTCGCGGTAATGTCCGGCAAGTGCGGCAGGATCGCGTTTTCCGTCGGAGCGGAAGCTGTGGGAATGGAAATCGCCGCGCAGGGGACGGAGCTTGTACAGGTCTTCGGCAAGTGCGTACACGTAGAATTCCGTCACTTTCTTCTCCGCGTATTCCATCTGGATCAGAAACTCCTGCTCGCCGCGGAAGGTGTGGGTGAAGCGCAGAACGCCGCCCTCCGCCGTCACGTCGACAACTTCACGCGCGATGGGAAACTGGTAGTCCGGCTCGTCCCCGTCGATGGGAATGATAATCAGGCGGTAGGGAGTACCGTCGGGAAAAATGAACGCCTTCTCCGCGGGTGCGACGGTCATTTCCGTGGGTTTGTCCGTGGGAACGACGGCGGGATAAATTTCGTAATTGACAGGTGTCGGCAGCATAATCAGACCTCCATTTGTTCGGTTTTGTTTTCTTTCCTTCATCATAGCACAAACCCCGCGGATTTTCAAGTGAAAAAGATGCAACGATTCGGCTGAGTTACATATAAAACATGTGGAAAGCGGAGAAAATCGATTCATCCTCTTGACAACGCCGACAACTGGGGATATAATATAGAAGTATGCAATCATACAATTTTCAAAAAGCTGTGACGGAACGAGTAGGCACGTCCGACGTTTCAGAGAGCCGGCATTCTGGTGCGAGCCGGTACGAAGACGACGCTGAAAATCACTCCCGAGCTGCATGGGTGACAAGCCTGTGCCGGTATTCCGCCGTTATACGGAAAACCATGACGAGTGCGAGTGGTACAAGCAGCTTTTTTACGCTGTTCCCGGACTGTCCGGGATTTTTTTGTTTATAAGATTACCCTGATATAGCGAAACTATTTTTTACGGAGGAATTTATGTACAAGAAGGTCAACACCAACATGAATTTCGTGGAACGCGAACGCGAAACCCTGAAATTCTGGAATGATAACAAGATCTTTGAGAAGCAGCTGGAGCTCAACGCTGACAAGCCTGGCTACACATTCTACGACGGTCCCCCGACCGCAAACGGCAAGCCCCACATCGGTCACGTTCTCACCCGTGTCATCAAGGACATGATCCCGCGCTACCACTGGATGAAGGGCTGCGACGTTCCGAGAAAGGCGGGCTGGGACACCCACGGTCTGCCCGTTGACCACGAAGTGGAAAAGACGCTCGGTCGTGACGGCAAGGCACAGATCGAACAGTCCGGTCTGGAACCCGTCATCAACGAATGCAAGGAATCCGTCTGGAAGTACAAGGGCATGTGGGAAGACTTCTCCGGCACCGTAGGCTTCTGGGCTGACATGAACGATCCCTACGTCACCTATGACAACAACTTCATCGAATCCGAATGGTGGGCACTGAAGGAAATCTGGAACAAGGGTCTGCTCTACAAGGGCTTCAAGATCGTTCCCTACTGCCCCCGCTGCGGTACTCCTCTGTCCGCGCAGGAAGTTGCTCAGGGCTACAAGACCGTAAAGGAACGCTCCGCCATCGTCCGCTTCAAGGTTGTGGGTGAAGACGCGTACTTCCTCGCATGGACCACCACTCCCTGGACTCTTCCCTCCAACCTCGCACTCTGCGTGAACCCCGATGAAACCTACTGCAAGGTCAAGGCAGCCGACGGCTACACCTACTACATGGCGGAAGCCCTGCTGGACACCGTGCTTGGCAGCCTGAAGGACAAGGACAGCGATGCGCCGGCCTACGAGATCCTGGAGAAGTACCAGGGCAAGGAACTGGAGTACAAGGAA
>JAFUQY010000263.1 GCA_017472105.1 Clostridia bacterium
AGAGTTCTTGAAGGTCTGTTCGAAGCCGAGGAACTTCATGATGGAAGCGTTTACGGAAGGATGGAAGCGCAGACCGCCCTTGTAGGGACCGATTGCGGAGTTGAACTGAACTCTGTAACCGCGGTTCACCTGTACGTTGCCGGCGTCGTCCACCCAGCTTACTCTGAACTGGATCATGCGTTCGGGTTCAACCATACGCTCGAAAATGCCTGCCTTTACGAAGTCGGGGCGCTTTTCAACAACGGGTTCCAGGGACTCGAATACTTCTTCAACGGTCTGAAGGAATTCGGGTTCGCCGGGATTTCTCTTGCATGTATTTTCATAAACACTGATGAGATAAGGATTCTTTAATGCCATGGGTAATACCTCTGTTGGTCATGATTTTCACAGCCGCTTCCCTGCGGTACTGTGATGACGGTATAATTATACACCGTTCGTCTTGAATTTGCAAGATTTGACACAAGAAAATAACGTAGAAATGTCCCCATTCCGGATGTCGGATTTTGTTGTATTTTCACAATATCCGTGATTTATTTTTCGTTTATTCTTCCGCTTTATGAATACGATGCAAACGGCGTATCCAACATTCTGTTGATTTTGAAACAACAAATTGATTGTTGACTATTCCGGCAGGCTCCTGTATAATGAAATCACACCGGTGAATACAGAATACGAAACAGGAGAACGCAATATGACAATCAGACTGAACGAAATCATGAAAACACTCAGACACCGTGACGGACGGACACAGGAGGAGCTTGCGCAGGCTCTCGGTGTTACGTCGCAGGCGGTATCGCGCTGGGAAAAAGGCATCTGCTGTCCCGACATGGAGCTACTGCCGTCCATTGCGAATTACTTCGGCGTGTCGATTGACGAGCTGTTCGGATACGAAAACCGGCGTGAACAGCGGGTGGATGAGCTGGCGTCGCGCATCAATGAGATGAACGCACTGAACAACGGCGTGGACATCAACATCGACGAATGCATTATGCTGGCCCGGTCCGCGATGCTTGAATTTCCCGAAAATGAAAAAATCATGCTGTCCCTCGCGTCGGTGCTGTACAATGCGGGCTACGTCCGGTACGGCGAATACCACCTGATCGACGACGAAGGCTATAACATTTACGACGCGGAACGCCACCGTACCTACGCGGAATGGAAGGAAGCGATCCTGCTGTACGAAAAGCTGCTGCCAACCCTGCCCGAGGGAGATATGCGTCAGCAGGCAATCCGGTATCTGACCCAGCTGTACCTGAACACCGGAGAACACGGACGCGCTGCCGCTCTGGTGGAGACCCTGCCCGATCTGTACGGCTCGCGGGATTTCATCCGGATCAATGCATGCGACGGAAAGGATCATGCGGAAGCATACAGCGCGGCCCTTCTCAAAACGATCCGTGCCTCCGCGGAGCTGATGATCGGCTGTGTCCTCACATACGAGAGCAATCTGACTCCCCGGGAAAAGGCTGACGGAATAGAAAACGCCATCGGACTGTTTGAGCACGTTTGCCCCGACGGGAACTACGGCATCCATCACGGCTATATTGCCCGGATGTACACGCTTCTCTCGCTCTATCTCTGGCTCGACGGACGGCACGATGACGCCTTTGCCGCACTGGATGAGTCCCTCAGTCAGTTCCAAAAGTGCCGTGCATGCTGTAAATCGGACGCCGCATTCTACACCTCTCCGCTGGTACGGCTGGTGAAGATCAATCCACCGCACAGCAACGATGCGAATGTTCCGCACACCGCCGCATACAGTCTCGCCGAGGACTGGCCGTGGTGGAGCGTGCAGGAGTATTCCCTTGTACGGGACGAAATCCAGTCCGACCCGCGCTGGGCAGAATGGGTCGCGAAAACCAAAGCCGAATAAACGAAAAGGACTGCTCCGTTCACCTGCGGGACAGTCCTTCTGCATCTGCACGGATTTATTTCAGAAAATTTTTCATGTTTTTTCATCAATTTCAAGTGAAAAACGGTTTTCCGGTGCTTTGTATCTATGAACGGACAAAACGTTCCGCTTGCATTTCTCGAGAATGAAAGCAAAATCGGCACTGCATAAGGAGATCAGCCCATGGATGAACAGAATCTTGACGATATCATTAAAAAGTATTCTCCGCTTGTATATACCATCGTATCCGGCATCCTCGGAAAAGAGAAAAAATCAGACATTGAAGAGGTGTGCTCGGACGTCTTTGCCGCATTCTGGTTTGCGGAAAAATACGATATGTCGGACGGCGGAATCCGCGCACTTCTTGTCACAATCGCCAGACATCACGCCATCAACCGTGCCAAACAGCTCCGCAGACATGTCTGGGAAGAACTCGATGAGGAAATCGCGGATGCCGGCTTCACGGACGACGAGGTACACGAAAAAATCCGGGCGGAAATCATCCGGGAAGCGATTGACTCCTTGACACCCCCGGACAACGAGATCTTCACCAGACGGTACTACTACTGCCAGTCTGTCAAAGAAATCGCAAAAGAACTCGGTGTAAAGCCGAAATATGTTGAAAACAGACTTTACTACACAAAATCAAAACTCCGTAAAGAACTCAAAAAACGAGGCATTGACGGATCAGATTGATGAGGAGGAACAGTCACATGAAAAATTTCATCAATGAACTTCACAAGCTGACACCCGATCAGCTCCCGGGCATCGAACCCGTGAAACTTTCCGAAAAACAGATCGAACGCATCACATCCCGCACAAAAGCCCGCATTGCAGACGCAGACCGCATCCAAAAGCCGTGCAGACGTCCCGTTTTCCGCCGTGCTGCCGCAATTGCCGCTGCCGCCGTACTGACCGCAGTCATGTCAACCACGGTGTTTGCCTTCCGTGACGCACTCGCCGAAACCGGCAGAATCATCCTCGACTTTTTCACGCGGGAAGAGGAAATCATTGATCCGAAATCGGAGATGATTCATGCATCCGCCGTGGAAAGCGGGATCACGCTCGAAGCCGTCAAAGCCGTACGGGACGGGGACAACACCTACCTGTATGTCACGCTGACCAGCCACGACGGCGATTTTCCGGCAGGTCTGATCACCTGTGAAAGCTACACGCTGTACAAAACCGGCGAAGCAGTTCCCGTCACTCCGAAAAACGGGTACGGCGTCATGACGGAACGAAAGCTCGGAATGACCGGGTTACAGGCGGGCGATATCTTCGCTGACCTGCGCGATTGCCGGACGGACGCGATTGAGCTGTATCTGCCCGTCAGAATCACGGGTGAAGGGGAGTACCGCCTGACTGTGGATCATCTCATTTCGGTGACGGAGGAAATGCAATCCGGGTGTTATACCGGCAACCTGCTCAGCGAGCTGCTCGCAGAGGAACTGACCGTTGATTTTACCATCGACAGTGAGCTGGAACCGCTTGACAGAGCCGTGATCGAATGTGACAGTGAATTCACCGTGAGCGGAGTGACGCTGAAACTTGACTGCATCACGGTTACGCCTCTGGAAATTATCGTGGATATCCGCGATGAGCTGGGCGAAACCATTGCGGTTGAAGGATGGAACACTCCCGCGCTCGACTGTCTTGGGCATTACAGCATGCTCTACAATTCCCTTCTGGCAGACATGCCCTATGACGCAGACGCCGCCCGGGAACTTTACACGCAGATCCGGCCGAAAGATTTTTATAATGTCAAAATCGCATTTACCGATGACCGGCTGACGATTGATGAGCAGAACAGTTACTGGGGACATAGCTTCGCGTCCGATCCGGGACTTTTCCGGCAGACCTTCCGCACCGATACGCCGGTATATCCTGTGGAAATTGCACGGATCTGGCTGGAAAACGTATCCGACCAAAACGACGTCATTGTCATCTGGGAAAAGTAAATCCCGCAAACAAAAGAACTGCCTCAGATCCGTGATGATCCGGGGCAGTTTTCGTTATCTTCACTTCATTTCCGCAGCCTTGATGACTTTCAGGAGGCTGAGTCTGTTGCGGACGTAGGGTGCGTAGGTGAGGGTCTTTTCCGTGAATGCGTCTTCCGCAGGCAGGCCGATTTGAGCTGTCGTGCAGGTCGCGCCGGCGATTTTCAGCAGATTCTCGATCTCTTCAAGCTCCGGCAGATCCCGTGCGGCGTCGGCAATCTGTGCGAGTACCGCGTCGGCGTCGTCAATGCGGATTTTCGACAGGCTGGAGGACGCAGGCGTTCCGTCGGGCATGTTTTCTTTGAGAATGCCGTCGGTCAGCTCGCCGTAAACCGGTTCGAGATACGCGCGGTCCATGACCTTTTTTACATCAATCGCACGGATGGCGTCGATATCCACATTCGCAAGGTACTTCTTGTACGTGCGCAGAACCGCGAGAAGTCCCACGGCGACCTTTTCTCCGTGCAGTGCGTCGGTGTCCTCGTTGAGCCGCGCCATTTCCCACAGATGGGACATGTGATGCTCCGCACCGGACGCGGGACGGGAGTTACCCGCAAGCTGCATCGCAAGACCGGACAGAAGCAGGGCGTTCATGACCTTGGTGGTGTAGTCCTCGGCGGTGTACGCGTCCTTGTTGAACATCACTTCTCTGAGATCGTTCATGGCGTCCACTTCCAGACCGGCGATTTCTTCGCAGT
This sequence comes from Clostridia bacterium, assembly GCA_017472105.1. The sequence continues at coordinate 4,587 of JAFUQY010000263.1, forward strand.
AGTATTCTCCGGTGAGGATTCTGCCGATTTTCCAGTCGAAAAGGGAGGTATATTTGCCGAACACGTCGCCCACGCCTGCCGCGGTCAGTCTGTCGGGTGCGGTGCAGAATACGGCGGGAGATGCGAACACAGCGATCGGCGGTGCGGATTCAAAGGTGAGCTTCTGACCGTACCACGTCATCGCGGCAACACCGGACACAAATCCGTCAACGGACGCGGCGGTGGGATAGGAAATGAACGGAATTTTCTTTTCAAACGCGCAGTAGCGGGTGATATCGTGCACGGAACCGGAGCCGCACGCGATGAGGACATCGGGCTTCACTTCGTCGATGAACGCGCCTACCTGTGCGGTGTAAACCTCGGTGGCGTGCGCGTGTCCGGAGACGGTGACCACCTCAGCGTCAAACTCTGCGGTGATATTGGCGGTGAATTTTCCGGTATTTTCGTCACAGACGATCACGGGAGACTTGAATCCGCGGCCGGCGATGTACTGCTTCATGGCGGATTCGCAGTTGTTGTCAACCACGCATTCGTCGGTGAGGAGGCTGTGCTTCTTCCCGCAGGTGCAGGAGGTCAGGAGCTTGGTTACGTTATCAAACATGGTATCTAAATCCTTTCGGCAGATTTTCGGTTCTGAATGGGACGGGCGATGCATAGAATCAAACAACTCAATGCAGGATTTACGGAGGATTCATATGTTTATCTGCACCGTACGCGCCCATACGCTCAGGCTGTTCAGCATCATTGCCGTTTCGATCGCGGTTCTCTGCGCCGTGGTTCTCACAATCCCGGAATACGCCCCGGTTTCGACCAAAGCGGTTGCGGCAGAGGCGGAAAAATACAGCTATGACAAAATCAAAACGACGGATGATGCGGTGAAATTTCTCGCACAGTTCGGCTGGGAAGTCGACGGCACTCCCGTGGAGGAAGTGAAGCTGAAAATCCCGGCGGAGTTTGACAAGGTGATGAACGCCTACAACGATCTCCAACGGAATCAGGGGCTCGATCTCTCGAAATACCGCGGCAAGGAGGTCACGCGCTGGACGTTCAAAGTCACCAACTACCCGGATTACAAGGGGAACGTGATGGCGAACGTGATCGTGTACAAGAACAAGGTCATCGCGGGGGATATCTGTTCCGCGGACGTGACCGGGTTCATCTACGGCTTTGCCGGTGCGAAAAAATAACTCTACGGGAAGTATTATAGCACAAGTGCCGCCGTGATGCAAGCTTTTTCCGCCATCCGCTGATTTTTCGTAGATCGCTTCAGGCGCGAACGACAAAAACGCACCGTCTGCTCCGATTTTTCAAACCGGGTATGCGGTGCGTTTTCTGCGTGGAACTTATATATTATTAATGGAACAAATCAACCCGCGGCACCACCGGAACAGCAGCTCATACGCAGCATCAAAATCGTACGTCTCCGCGTTTTTCAGCTCCATGCACAGCCGCATCACTTCCCTGTCATCTCCGTCGAGCACATCCAGCAGCTCCGCCTTGGTCTGCACAAACACGCCCGTTCGGAGGTGATGCAGATTCTGGAGAATGAAGAACGCGGCGCGGTATGTCCCGGGCAGTGCGGCGATGTTTTTCTCACGGGATCGGTGGATATACCGGTGGCACAGCTCGTGATAGAGGTTGTTCACGCTGAGCAGGATGAAATTCCGCTGATCCTCATCCGTCGCCGGCGGCAGAAGCTCCGCAAGACATCCGTACACGTCGCGCGTGGTATGGAGAATGTGGCGGATTTCAAGCGGATTCCAGCAGGCGAGGTCGTCCCGTCCGCAGACAAAGCCGCAGGATTTATCGTAATGCCCGCCGGAGAGGAGAATTTCCCGGTACGCATCCAGATCCGCCGGCGTCAGGGAGTCCAGCACCAGCATCACGTCAAAATCGCTGTTTTCGTCCGCTTCTCCGCGGAGGTAGCTTCCCTGGAGTCCGATGTAGATAAGGCGGGAAGAAAATTTTTCCGTCAGGCGTTCCGTCAGCCATGCGAGATAGGAATCACGGTTTATCATTGCGGCACCTTCTTTCAAAAATATTTTTCACATATTTCGTTCCGGCGGATCAAATCCCGGAAAACACAAAAACCAAGCCACTTGGACTTGGTTTCCGTTTTGCTGACCCGAGGGGGAATCGAACCCCCGTTACTGCCGTGAAAGGGCGGTGTCTTAACCGCTTGACCATCGGGCCGTAACACTGGTGAATCACTA